>CAYFJE010000010.1:0-20904 GCA_964343345.1 uncultured bacterium | reverse complement strand
AGAATATGTTTTCTTACTTATCTTATGTAATTTTTTAATGTGTTATGGGATGGTCTCTTTATTAAAGTTTAAGGGTTTGAAGAATTGGGCTATTTGGATTCCTACTTTAATTTTTTGCAATTATGGTTTTCATCAATCTCAATCTACAAATATAAATCTCATACTCTCAAGTTGCATTTTGCCTTGGGCAGCTTTTTCTATTGATTTTATTTTTTCAAAAATTAGAAAAAAGGAATTTCCTAAAAAAGAGATTCTTTGGTTGGTTTTTTTGCTTTCTTCTTCGTTTCTTTCAGGGCAACCCCAGGGAAGCATCATTGTTTTATTTATTTTGTTGATTTATATTTTTTCTTTTAACATTTCCGAAGTTTTCAAAGTTCTTAAGATTTTTATTTTTACAATAATTGCAAGCTTGTTACTGTCTGCTCCTCAGATTGTTTCAACTTATCATTTAGCTCAATATTCTTTAAGAGATAGTTCATTTTGGGGTACTCAAGGTGGTATTGAATTCAAAACATTATTCAATGGTTTTTTCCCACTCCTAGGTTTGAATGATATCGCTTCTTACGATCCAGTGGCTTCTTCTTATTTGTCAACCTTATGGCCTTTATTTTTGTTTTTTTTATTTTTTCGATTCAGGCCATCTTTTCAAAATAATATTTATCTCACAGGGATATTTCTATTTTTGATTTTTTCTTGGGGTCCTGGGTATGGTGTTTTGGTTAAAGTAATTCCGTTTTTAGGGTATTTTAGAGATTTTCACAGATTCATGCTTGGTGTCTTGTTTTTCTTTTGTTTATATTTGGGAGGCCTTTTGAAGAATAGAAATATGAGTTTCAATAGAAAAGAAGCATTTATATCTTTTGTTCTAATTTGTTTTGTGTTTTTTTCTTTGTCGAATTTTGTTTTTCCCGAATCTTTTTTACATTTTGTTCTCCCTGTCACTTTTCTCTATTTGTTCATTAAAAGTGATAATGTAAAAAAACCTTATTTTTTAGTTGGACTATTTTTAATTCTAGAAACTTTCTTGGGTATATTTTGGCGTTGGAATGTAAGGTTTTATGAATATATTCCAGAGAAGGATATTGATTTTGTTGTCGCTGAAGATTGTCCAAGCGAAAATACTTCTGTTTGGTTTCTTGATACATATTCTGAAAATTTAAAACAAGAAAGCATAGACATGAAAAAACCTTTTGCTGCATATCTGGGAAGTCCGAATGGATATCTTTGGGATGATCCAATTTTCTCAAACTGTGAAAGCAAACCTCTAAGGTTTCAAATAAATTCTCCACTTCAGTCTGTTTGGGCTTCTCAGTTCCAAGATTTTTTTATTCCTTCAACTGGAATGGAGCATCCAACTGTTTCGGATTTAATAAGATTAAGTGAAATTTGGTCCAGAACTAAATTAAAAATTGACACAGAGCCTGATATCCATCTTGTAGCAGGAGAGGTTTTTTATAGATACAAAAGAGAGATTTCGACATTTGATTTTCAACATGTATATCACTATGAATTTGATTATTTTCCTGAACATAAATTGAAATATTCGAATCAAGAAAATGAAGCTTCTATTCTTGCAAATCTATTTACAGGTGATGTTAGAGATTTTTTATATGTAGACAAAGAAGAAATTAATGAGGGCGTCTATTTTGTTCCTGCGTGGTGGTATCCTGGATGGAATAGTGAAGGAAAAATTTTACCAAAAGTGGCTTATTCCTTTTTAGGACAACCTGAAAGTTTTGAAAATTACAAATATACACTTCCAGGATTTCCTTTTTCGTTTTACCTAAGCATGTCAGCATTCTTGTTAATTTTTGCCTTTTTCTTTATTAAGATTTAGAATATATTTAAGTTAAATGGAGGTTTTATGAGCTCAGTAGATATTAAAAACAAAGTAACGAAAGATATGACAATTTCATCAATTATTGAGAAGTATCCTTATGCTGCAGATTCTTTAAAAGCAAGAGGCATTCATTGTGTCGGTTGTGGTGTCTCTAGTTTTGAGACCCTTGAGCAAGGCGTTTTAGGCCACGGGAGAAAAAAGGAAGAGTTAGAAGAAATCCTCAATGAAATTAATTTGATGATTGAAGAAATGTCAGATGCTATTTTTGTTGTTACAGATAGAGCATCCAAAGTGATATTAGAGACAATGAAAGAAGAGGATGATGCATATATTGGTTTACATATCAAGGTTAACACTACATGTAATTGCACTTTTGAATATCATTTTAAATTCATTAAAGATTTCAATGAGGATGATTTTCTTGTTGAGCAGAATGGGCTGAAAATCTCTATCGAGAAGGATTCTTTGCCAATGATCAAAGGTACAAGAATGGATTATGTGATGAGTGTTCAAGGGGCTGGATTAAAGCTTTCAAATCCAAACAGTCCTGAAGGTGCTGGTTGTGGTTGTGGTAGTGGAGGGAGTTCTTTTTCATAATGACACATGTCATTTGTGAACCATGTGTTGATACAAAAGATAGAGCATGCATTGATGCTTGTCCCGTTGATTGTATTCATCCTAGGGAAGAGGATGATGATGGAGAGGTTCAAGTTTACATAGATCCAGATACATGCATTGATTGTGGTGCATGTGTTTCTGTATGTCCAGTTGAAGCGATATATCCTGAAGAAGATATCCCTGATGAGTGGATTGGATACATAGAAATAAATAAAAAATATTTCGAATAAGCATGAATCTTAACTGGAATCAATTAGCCACTAAAGGTGGAAGGATATTGTTTTTTGTCATAGATGGTGTTGGTGATTTGCCGGACAATGAAAAAAAAACTCCATTGAGCCATGCAAAAACACCTTATCTTGATTCAATTTCAAAAAAAAGCTCGATGGGCATGCATCTTCCAATTGGAGAAGGTATTACCCCCGGTTCAGAAATGGCACATATGGCTCTTTTTGGTTTTGATCCAGTTAAGCATGCTACTGGAAGAGGTGTTTTTGAAGCCCTTGGTTTAGGTTTTGATTTAATGCCAGGGGACCTGGCTGTTAGAGGCAATTTAGCCTTTTTTGAAAACGGAAAAGTTGTAGATAGAAGGGCAGGAAGGATAAAAACAAGAGATGCTCTCAAAATTTTAAATAAAATTTCTAAGATAGATATTGAGGGCTGTAAAGCAATTCTTATCCCCGGGAAAGGTCATAGGTTTTCAGTTGTTTTTCGCGGAGAGGGTTTAAATGGGCCTTTGCCAGGAAATGATTCTGGAAAAACAGGTGTTTTTCCTGAATTTCCTACTGTAGGAAGTGATTTTAGACGATCTAGGCTTGTTATGTCTGCATGGACTCAGTTTGCTAATAATTTAATTGAAAATGAGAAAAAAGCAAATGGGGTCCTTCTCAGGGGTGCAGATGTTTTAAGGCCTATTCAAACGATGGAGAGAAAACATTTGATTACATGTAAAGCTATAGCAAACTATCCTTGTTATATAGGTGTTGGAAGATATTTAGGGATGGATGCAAAAAAATACCCAAACGATATGGATTCAAGAATAAGAGAAGCTGTAGGTTCAAAAGAAGATTTTGTTTTTTTTCATTACAAGGATACGGATGCTGCTGGAGAAGATGGAAATTTTGAAAAAAAGACACTATGTGTTGAAGAAGCTGATTTGATATTAAGAAAAATTATGGAAAAATCAAATTTCGATGTTCTTGTTGTTACAGGGGATCACTGTACTCCATGTTGTTACAGGGGTCATTCTTGGCATCGAGTCCCTCTGCTGATTTATGGTGGAAGAGCTAGAGGTGATGGTCTTCCAAGATTCTCTGAAGAAGAGGCAAAGAAAGGGTCTATTGGTTCTATATACGCTAAAGAAATAATGCCAATAGTTTTAGCTCATGCATCAAGATTGAAAACTTATTTAAGTTAAATGGAATCTTCATCAAATATAGTTTTTTGGCAGATTAATGGTTTTTTAACTTTATCTTGGTTTATTTTTGTTCTTTACAGAAATGATTATGTTAAAAAAATTAAAAAAAATGATTTTGAAAAAGCAAAATTTCTTGAGAATTTTTTGAGAAAAACCGAAATATCTTTGATGACCATTGTGCCAATTTCTGCTTCAGTGATTCTTTTTTTTGAAAATCCTATTTTCATTTCATACATAATAAATTCTTCAGCCGTTAAGAACAAGCTTCTAATTGTGATACTTGCGATATTAACTGAGGCTGCAAGCCTTAAGTTTTGTACAAAAGTTTCTTACGAGATAGAAAATGAAATTGGAGATATTCAAAAAGCAAAAAAACAATGCTTTAGATGCGATTTGATTTTATTGATTTTTCTTTTTTTTCTTATATTCTTCCCAACCTCATTTCTTTCAGAGATTTTGGCTACTTTCGGCTGAATAAAAATCGAGTTTAGAATTTTATCAGATGGAGGTTTTTTTTTATGTATTCTTTTATTCTTTCTTTTCTTTTTTTTGTTGACATGTTCAAAGACGATTTTTCAATTATTCCAAGACCGAATGAAATCTCATTCTCAGATGAGGAGTTTTCTTTTGATGAAGATGTTAAATTTTGGGTTTGGGGAGGCAGGGCTTCGATGGATTGGAAAGTTTCTCATGCTGAAGAAAGGAAAATAACAGAAGATGCTTTGGATTATTTTTTTGATATTTTAAATATTGACTTAGAGACTTCTTTTACTGGACATTGGTTAAGTGATCCAAAACCGATTTCGCCAAAAGAGAGTCGTCTTCATGAAAAAACGAAATTTGTTTATTTCGGTTGGATTGATGATGAATCCATTGGAGATGAAGGATATATTATTAATATCAATTCACACTATGTAGAAATTTTGTCAAATTCTCCTGAAGGTTTTTTTTATGCTACACAAACTATAAGGCAATTACTTCCTTTAAAAGGTTGTTCCGTTCAAAGCTGTGTTCTGCCCGGCTTGAAAATCAAGGACAGTCCAAGATTCAAATGGAGAGGAATGCATTTGGATGTTGGAAGGCATTTTTTTACTGTTGATGAAATCAAGAAGTTTTTAGATTTGTTGGCATTTTATAAATTCAATAATTTTCATTGGCATCTCACGGAAGATCAGGGTTGGAGAATTGAGATTAAAAAGTGGCCAAGGCTTACTGAGTTCGGAAGTTGTAGAGAAGAGTCTCCGAAAAGAGGAAACAGAAATATTGGTGATGGTGTTGAGTATTGCGGCTTTTACACACAAGCTGAAATTAGTGATGTTGTCAAATATGCTGAGAAATTATTTATAAATATTGTTCCTGAAATTGAAATACCTGGGCATTCTTCAGCTGCAATTGCTTCATATCCACAGTTTGGAAATCCAGGTGCTCCTGATAAAGTTATGACAAGGTGGGGAGTCTCAAATGGTGTTTATAACATAAAGAAAGAAACATTTGATTTTTTAGAGGATGTTCTTGATGAAGTTATGGCCCTTTTTCCTTCGGAGTTTATTCACATTGGAGGAGACGAGGCTCCAAAAGGTCCTTGGAAAAATAATCCGGATGTTCAGGAATTTATAAAAAAAGAAGGTCTTGGAGATGAGCATGGTTTACAAAGTTGGTATATCAAGAAAATAGAATCTTTTCTCAATTCAAATGGTAGACGTTTAATTGGATGGGATGAGATTCAAGAAGGAGGCCTCGCTCCGAATGCAGCAATGATGGTTTGGCGAAGTTGGCAATATGGAATAGATGCTGCTAATAAAGGTCATGACATCGTTATGTCCCCAACATCTCATTCTTATTTTGATTATTATCAAGGAGATTCAGAAAATGAACCGGAAGCTATTGGGGGATATTTGCCACTGAAAAAAGTTTATTCTTTCGAACCTGTTCCTGAAGAGTTGAAAGGAGAACAGGTTAATCGGGTTCTAGGTGCACAAGGTAATTTGTGGACTGAGTATATTTACAATTGGGATAAGCTTATGTATATGGCTTTTCCTCGGACTGCTGCAATGGCTGAAGTTGTTTGGACTTTGCCCGAGAGAAAAGATTATGATGATTTTTTAAAAAGATGGCAAAAGGGTTTACCAAAGCTTGATGGGATGGGTGTTAAATACAGAGAATTATCTGAAGATGATTTTTAATATTGTGGATTCCATTTTTTTCCAAGTATGCATTTTTCTTTAGCGCCCGTTAATTCTGGTTGGCTAATTTTTATATTTTCATTTGCCATTTTTGCGAGAAAAGCAAAAAGATATGCTTCTCTTGAGTCTTTGAGAGGGTCTATTTTTATTTTTGTATTTTTTCCAAGTTTTGATTCAAACATTTCCATTAAGCCTTTATTGAAAATACCTCCCCCTGAGAAGTGTGCTACAGCAGGTTCTTCTTTGCAGTTAACCTGTATCCATTTTTTTAATTCCAATGCTATTCCCTCAGCAGCTGAAGCTAGTTGATCTTCGGTCTTCATTTCTTTAATTTCTGAAAATGTTTTTTCAAGGCTTTTCTTCCATTCAGAAACATGAGTGCTTTTAGGAGGTTTTTTGCGATGAAATGTATCTTTAAATATCATTAACGGTTTTTCTGAAGGTTTTCCTTTTAATGTTAGTTTTCCATTCTCGTCAAAGTTCATATTTTTATTTTTACACATTGAATCCAAAAGGTAATTGCAGACAGATATGTCTGAAGAAACTATTTTTTTTTCAGAGATGTAGGTTGCATTCATTATTCCTCCTAAGTTAACCCTTAAGACAACATCTCCATCCCATTGATGTTTGTCTATTATTGAGGCTAAAGGAGCTCCTTGCCCTCCCATTTTTATATCATTTGATCTAAAGTCACTCCAGACTGGCAATCCTGTAGAGTTTGAAATCAGTTGAGGGTCTCCGACCTGCAGAGTCCATCCGAGTTCTGGTTTGTGTGCTGCTGTTTGTCCATGAAAGCCTATTCCTTTCACATTTATTCCCTTTGTTATTTTTAAAGCTGTCTCTGCAAAATGATTTCCCATTTTTTTTTCCAAAGAAGGATCCTTTTTTATTGGTGTTGGGTTGTTTTTTTGAAAATTTTCAAATTCTTTTTTTAACTCGTTTGGCCAAGGGTTATTTATTTTTTTTATTATTTTTGGAGATTTTTCAAGATCTATTAAGGAAGCTGAAGCAGCATCCATGCTTGTTCCTGAAAGCAATCCAAGCCAAAGTTCATTCATTTTTGATTATCTCTTCAAGATTTTTCTTTTTTAGAAGATCACTGGCTTTTTCCGAATTGATGTCTAATTTTTTCATCAATATTGATTTTTCAAGATTCCATTTATTTTTCTTTAAAGTATTTTCAGATTCTTTTTGGTTTAGCCCAGTTGTTTTGCTGAGTATTTTTATTGCTCTTTTCCTAAGTTTTTTATTTGTTGGTTTGATTTTTATCATCTTTCCTTCGAAGACATTGCCGAGAATTGCAAAAGATGTTGTCGATATTGCGGTTAGAACAGATCTTGCTATACTTGCTGAGGCCATCCTCGTGCTTCCTTCTAGCCATTCTTTTTCAACATGGATTTCAATACATATATCAGAATTTTTTTTTATCAGGCTGTTTTTTTGGTTTACTATCGAAATTGTTTTGCATTTATATCTTTTTGCTTGTTTTAAAAATTCATTTGTCCAAGGTGTTGAACCGCTTGCACTTAATCCCAATACTAGGTCTTTTTTACAAAGTTGTAATTTTTTTGAGATTTCATATGCATCGTTTATGTCATCTTCACTTCCTTCTATAGCTTTACAAAATGCTCTTTTACCACCTGCTATAAACGATTGAACTCTTGAAGAATCTAATCCAAAAGTAGGTGGTATTTCTGCTGCATCTGCTGCTCCAATCCTTCCGCTTGTACCTGCTCCAATATAAAAAATTCTTCCATTTTTTTCGATTGATTCAACATAAGATTCAACAGCTTTTGAAATTTCTATTTCAGCTTCGTCTATTTGTTTTCTGTATTTGTTTTCGTTAAGAAATATTTCTTTTAATGTGGCACCTATTTTTTTATTCAAATTCAAAACTTTTCTAATAGTAATTTTAGAATCAAATCATTGTGTCTAGAAGTTTAAATTTAAAGGTTTCAAAAATATTATCAAGATTAGCAGATTCAAAAGAGTTAATTGGAGAAAACCCTTTTAAAGTAATAGCTATAAGAAAAGCTTCAGCTACCATAAAGAATTTAAATGATTCTTTAGAGCTTATTCAAAACTATCAAAAAATCCCAGGGATAGGAATTTCAATTTCAGAAAAAATATCAGAAATAGTTTTAACAGGAAGGTTAAAAGAGATGGATGACCTTGACGAAAGAATTCCAAGGTCTTTTTGGGAGTTTTCAAAAATTCGAGGCTTGGGGATAGGTTCAATGAAAAAACTTTTTATGAAAAAGATTTTTACTTATGAAAAATTGAAGAATCTTATTCTTCAGAAGGATTTTGATTTTTTTTCAAAAACTCAAAATGAAAACATAAGAAGAGGAATCAAATTTTACGAGAGAAATAGAGGAAAGTTTTTGCTTTATGAAGGGTATGACCTTTTTTCCAAAATAAAAAAAGAGAATCCTGATTTTGAATTTAAAAAAACCGGTTCTTTGTTAAGGTGCGATGAGGTTTTGGATTCTATAGAGGTTATTTGTATTTGTGAAAAAGAGAGGAAGATTAAGGATTTGTTGGAAAAGTTTTCTGGAAGAGAGAAAAATGGTGTAATTAGAGGCTTTTATGGAAAAAGAAATTTAGATATTTTTTTATCTAAAAAATCAAATTTTGGAACTGTGTCTTTGAAAACCTCTTCATTAGAGGTTCACTTGAAAGATATCGATTTATTTGAATCTGATTCGGAGAAAGATATATACAAGATGAATGGGTATGATTTTATTCCTCCAGAATTGAGAATATGGGGTGCATCTGAATTCAAAAAAAAGGTTCCAAATTTAGTGGATATTGATGAAATTTTTTCTGATATGCATATGCATACAAACCAGAGTGATGGTATAAATTCAATAGATGAGATGGTTAAAGCTTCAGCTCAAAGAGGTTATCGAAGAGTTGCGATAACAGACCATAGTCAAGCTGCTTCTTATGCAGGTGGTTTGAAAGAGGATGAATTAATGAATCAGTATTCTTATATCAAAAATAAAAATTGGCCTATTGATGTTTTTTCAGGAACTGAATGCGATATATTGAATGACGGTTCTCTTGATTACGAAGATGCTGTTTTGAAAAAGATTGACTGGGTAGTTGCGAGCATCCATCAGAATCTAGAAGGGGATCAGACAGAAAGAGTTTTAAAAGCTTTAGAGAATGAGAACATCAATGTTCTTGGCCATGCAACCGGAAGAAGACTTTTGATAAGGGACGGGTATCATCTTGATTGGAGTAGGGTTTTAGATAAACTTTCACAAACAGATATAGGTTTAGAGATCAATGGAAATCCTGAAAGGCTTGATGTAGATGCTAAAGTTGCAAGAGAGGCAGCGAGATTAGGGATTAAATTGTCTCTGAACACAGATGCACATTCAATAAACCACTTAGATTTTATGGAAATGGCTCTAAATCAGGCTAGAAGAGCCGGCCTAGAAAGGTCATCACTATTGAATTTATAGTTAATAAACCTAAAATAATATAAATGCTTTCATTCGAGATAAGAAAAAAGTTTATAAATTATTTTCAAAAAAAGAATCATATTGTTCTTGAAAGTTCTCCATTGCCAATAAAAGGGGATCCAACCCTTCTTTTTAATGCTGCTGGAATGGCTCCTTTAAAACCATATTTTTTAGGGATAGAAGAGCCTCCAGGTCAAAGGTTGACAAGTTGTCAAAAATGTATAAGAACCATTGATATAGACTCCGTTGGAAAAACTCCAAGACATTGTACTTTTTTTGAAATGCTTGGAAATTTTTCTATTGGTGATTATTTTAAGAAAGAGGCAATTGTTTTTTCTTGGGATTTTCTTTTAAACGAGTTGAATTTAGATAAAGAAAATTTATGGGTTACCGTTCATCAAGATGATTCTGAATCAGCAGACATTTGGATTAATGATATTGGTTTTCCTGAGAAAAAAATATTGTTTTTGAATGAAGATAATTTTTGGTCAATGGGTCCAACAGGACCATGTGGGCCTTGTTCAGAAATTTTTTATGATTTTGGAGAGCATGTAGATCCAGGGAAAACACCTTCAGAAAATTCTGAAAGATTTATGGAAATTTGGAATTTAGTTTTTATGTCCAAAAATAAAACTAAAGATGGAAGTCTTGAAAATTTGCCATCTAAAAATATTGATACTGGAATGGGTCTTGAAAGAATAACTGCTGCTGTTCAAGGTAAGAGCAGTGTTTTTGAAACTGATATATTTAAGGAATCTTTGAGTTTCTTAAATTCAATATCCATGAATGAAAATCTAGAAAGCAAAAGGATTGTTGTTGACCATCTTAAAAGTTCTGCATTTTTGATAGGAGATGGGGTTCTTCCTTCAAATGTTGGAAAAGGCTATGTTCTTAGGAGGATTTTGAGACGAGCAATAAGAGCAGGAAGGATACTGGGAATAAAAGGACCTTTTCTTAAAGGTTTATTACCAAGCATTTCAGCTTACGAAGATGTTTATAAGGATCTTAAAAAACAAAAGAGCTTTATAGCAGGTGTTATAGAAGGAGAAGAAGAATCTTTTAAAAAAGCTATAGGAAGAGGAGAAAGAGAACTTGAATCTAGGCTTTCTGATTCAAAGAAAAAAATTATATCTGGTGATATCATTTTTGAAATGTACGATACTTATGGTTTGCCTCTAGAGATATCCGAAGACATTGCTTCTGTTAGGGGCATGAAGATAGACCATGAAGGTTTTCAGAATTCTCTAGAGAAACAAAGGCAAAGGTCTCAGTCAGATAGATCTAAAAAAGGAAGTTCTTGGACTTATCTTGGAAAAAATGTCCAAACAGTTAGAAAGGAGAAAGATTCTCTTTCTTCTTGTGTGAAGAGTATTGCTTCAAAAAATAAAAATACGAGAATAATATTAGATAAGACTTGCTTTTATCCAGAAGGTGGTGGACAGATAGGAGATAGTGGTGTTTTTTTAAATTCATTAAATGAAAAAGTTTTCAATGTAGAAAGTACTTTTTGGGATAGAGGAAAGCTTGTTCATGAAGGTCAGAAAATCAAGGAAATAAATTTGAATGAAAATTTAAAAATTCAAATTAATACAGAAAATAGACGAGGCTGTGAACGAGCACATACTGCAACCCATTTGCTACATTCAGCTTTAAGGGTTCTTTATGGTGAATCTGTTATCCAAGCTGGAAGTTTGGTTGAGAAAGATAGGCTAAGGTTTGATGTTACTTTGGACAACTCTATATCTGATAAAGATTTGCTTGAAATACAGTCCATTGTCTCTAATTGGGTTTTCTCAAACAATATTGTAGATATTTCGCATACTTCTTTGAAGGATGCAAAATCCATGGGAGCAATGGCTTTGTTTGGAGAAAAATACAATTCTGAAAATGTCAGAGTTGTAAAGATCTCAGATTTTAGTATCGAACTTTGCGGCGGCACTCATGTAAAGAATACTGCTGAAATTGGTTCATTTTTGATTACAAATTTTTCATCCATTGCCCAAGGTGTTAAAAGATTTGAAGCCGTGACAGGTTCTTCTTCTCATGATTTGGCAGTGAGTTCTTATGGTTCAATAAGTAAGTTTTCAAATAAATGGAGCATAAATAGAAATAATTTTGAAAACAAAATATCTTCAATGGAAGAAGAGCTAAAAGATTTGAAGAAAAAAATCAAAATTCTAAATCTTTCAAATATTGGATCAATTCATAACGATTTAATTGATTCTGCGAAGGTTGTAAATGGAGTGAAAGTTGTTTTTTCAAAGAATATTGACAAAGATATTTTGGTAGATCTTGGGAAATCTTTTTGTTCAAGTAAAGAGAAGGTTATAGCATTGCTTTCTAATGGTTCGGAAAAATTTAATTATTGTATTTCTATTTCTGAAACCCTAGTTGAAGAAGGTTTAGATGCTTTAAAAATTCTTAAAAATATTTCAAATTTTATCTCTGGTGGCGGTGGGGGAAGGAAAAATTTTGTACAAGGTGGTGGAACTAGAAGGAAAGGATTAATTTCATCTGTTGAGTTTATAGAAAAAAATTTAAAATGAAAAGAATTTTATCTTGCGATGTTGGCACTAAAGTTCATGGTTTTGCACTATCTGATCTTTCTCAAAAACTCGTAACAAAAACTTGGACAAAAAAAATTAAAGCATCTTCTTCTAGTGTTATTTCAGAAGAGGCTTTAGAACAAGATGTTGATTTGATAGTTTTAGGCCTTCCTTTAAGAATGAGTGGAGGAGATTCAGATATGTCAATTCATGTCAGAGAAATAGCAGAAAATTTAAAGTTCAATGGTTTTAAAGTTGATTTTATAGATGAAAGATTAACCACTGATAGAAAATTAGATAGTGTTAAAAGAAATGAAAGTTCAGCAAAGATTATTTTAGAAATGGCTTTGAAGAAAAAAATCTATTATCAAGATTGATTCAGTATCAATAATACAAAAAGACTAATTGAGATAAGTCCAATAATTTTTTTAATATTCTTTTTTTGAATCGTGCCAAGTATGTATATAAAAGTTCCAGCAATTGCTGCCAATGCCATTTCATTCCCATTCTTTATTGCAACATCCATGTTTCCAGTTATTGTTACAAAAGGCATAGCGATTAGAGGGTTGATTATGTTTGATCCAATCAGGTTTCCTGAAACCATATCCAGATTTTTCTTTTTTATTGCTGCAAAAGTAACTGTAAGTTCAGGTAAACTTGTTCCAAAACCTAAAATTAAACCTGAAAAAACATCAGACCAGCCGAATTTTTCTGAAAAAGAAATTGCTCCTTCTACAGCCATGTTTCCACCAGTCCATAAAAGAAATACAGATAGGAGTATATAGGTTAAAGATTTAGTTTCCAGGGTTGTTGATTTTTTGTTTTTTGTTTTTTTGCTTGGGAATAATGTTTTTGAAAAGAAGATATATATGAGGATCAGAATAATTGATTCAGATTGTGTAATTCTGGAATCTGAACAAAAAAAATAAAGAATTATTGGAGCTATTATTGCTAGGTAATTGCTAATTTTTTTATATTTTTTTTCATGGACTCCAAACAGCAATGCGATTCCTCCTATCAACAAAGCATTAGACGAATTGCTTCCATAGACATTACCTAATGCGATGTTCGCTTCTTTTTCAATCCCACTTGCAATATTTGTAAATATTTCAGGAAGGCTTGTCATGATCGCTATTAGAGATAATCCAATTGTGAGGTTTGAAATTCCAAATTTTTTGGATATTTTTTCAGAAGTTGTAATTGCAATTTCCCCACCTATAATTAACAAAATTATTCCAAGGATAACTTGCATCATTGTGTCTCAAGTTCCTTTGATGCATAGTTAATAGCTTGTTTTGAGTTAGTTATTTTTTCAGATATCTGAAGGTCTGTTATCTTTTTCAAAACCTTTCCAATCTTTGGTCCTTCTTTGTATCCTATTCGGATTAAATCTTCACCATTCAAAAGTGGTTTTGGCATTATTTTTTCTTTTTTAAGAAAAAATGATTCAAATAGAAAATCATGAATTTTTAAATGACTTTTTGTCAATATTTCTTTTGTAACTTTTTTAGGGTATGCACTCGCATCAGCTAAATCAAGAAAGATAAAAAACAATGAAAGATCTCCTAAGTCTCTAAAAAATTTATTTGTTGCTTTTTTTGTTGGTTCTCTTTCGTTGTTGGCAAGTTGAGAGACCCTTAGGTGATTTGAGATAATTTTTTCAATGCCGTTTTTTTCTTCATTTGAAAATTTTAGTTTTTCAATATCTTTTTTGATTAATTCAAAACCAATTTGTGCATGTTTAGGGTATGTTGTTTTTGATTCTTTTACACATATCGTTTCAGGTTTTCCAATATCATGTAGAAGGGTTCCAAGATACATCCACCATTTCGGTTTAGTTATTTTTTTAAATTGACTAGCCCATCTAGGGTAATGTTTTCCTGGGGAGGAAGTAATTTTTTTCAAGTTTCCAAGAGTTTTTAGAGAATGTTCTTGAACATTCATTTTTGAAATTGAATTTGCTTTACATTCTTTTGTTTTTATCCATTCTTCAAATAAGATTTCAAAGATTTCTGTTTCTATCATTAGTTTAGCAAAATTAGTTGAATTTATATTAAAACCTTTTTTAAGTTCACTTCTTATCCTTTCTCCAGGACAATTCATTATCAGATGCTTGTTTTTTTTGATCTCTTTCTTTAAATCTTTATCAAAAGAAAATTTATGTTTTGAAGAAATCCTTAGAGCTCTAAAGATTCTTACAGGGTCGTTTTTTATGGATTCTTTTTTTGAATATTTTATTTTTTTATTTTCAATATCTTTTATCCCTTTCAAAGGGTCAAAAAATCCAAATTTTTTATTCCATGCAATTGAATTTAGAGTAAAGTCTCTTCTTAAAAGATCTTTTTCTATGCTATTTTCGAAATAAGTTATATCAATATTTATTTTCTGGGATTGAAATCTTAAAGTTTGAAATTTTTTGTTAACTTTATGACTTTCGCCGTATTTTTTTGTAAAAATTTTTTCTATTTCGTCTTTGTGTTTTATGTTGGCTGTAATATCTATTTCTTTTATATCTTTCTTTTTATTTACGATTATCTCTCTTATTGCTCCGCCTACAATCCAGGCATCTTCTAGTTCGTGAAAGCTTTCCGGTAGATGTTTTTTAATCTTTTTTTCGATTACCGCATACAGGTCATTCAAAAGCATTTAATCGAAAGAGAAAAATGACATTTGTGCTTTTTTGTTTACGATTCTTATTTCGTAAATCCATTCATTTTCCATATCTATAATCCATCCCGGTAATTTTTTTTGCAATCTTGAAAATGCATCATTGATGTCTCCTTCCAGTGTTGCTTGTTCGAGAGTGCCATTTTCCCAAAGGTTATGTGGGGTGCTACGTGCTAGAAGATTGCCGCCAAAGGATTTAATTTCATCATAAGAAGGATTTTTGTTTTTTTGTTCAAGTTTCCATATTCTCTTTATTTTCCCCAAAAGCCTTGCGAAAGATTGCCCTAAGGGAATTTTTTCCCACTTTTGTCTTTCTGGTTTTGAAAATATTTTTCTTTTTTCAGAATAGAAGTTGATTATTTTTGTTTTTTGTTCAAGGAGTATGCCCCATTTGTTTTTTCCAGCTCCTTCTATTGGTTTTGACTTAAGGTTTTTACATCCGATCCTCTCTCCAGAATTGCTTTTCAAAATCATAAAAAAAGAAGGAGATTCTCTAAGGTCTTCACATTTTTTTGGAGGAATACCTTCAAATTCTATAAAAGCTTCTATTAAGGGCTCTATTACCATAGGAGCCTCTTCTTTTTTATCTATTAGTAGAAAACTTATTAAGAAAATCAATTTCATTAACTTTCTTTTGGTGAGTCCCAGTCGATTGTTGTTGTTGGGAAAGCGAAATCAAGACCTAGATTGTTAAATTCTTCTAATATTGTGATATTGATTTCATGTCTTACTTTTCTTAAATCTCCTCCAGATTTTTTCTTTATCCAGTAAACTACTTCAAGATTTAGTGAGGAGTCAGCAAATTCAAGCAGGTTGACCCAGCATTTGTTTTTTGTTTCAGGATGTTTTTTTATTATTTCTTCTAAAGTTGTTTTTGCTTTTTTAATTAAATCTATGGGAGTGTCATAAACCAAACCCAACATCACCTCTTGCCTGAATCCAGATCTTCTACTTCTGTTTGTTATGGTTGCTGAAGCAACTGTCGCATTCGGTATTATTACTGCAGTTTTGTCAAGTCCTCTAAGCTTTGTTGACCTAAGTCCAATTTCTTCTACATCTCCTCTTACTCCGTCTATTTCCACAGAATCTCCAACTTCAAAAGGTCTATCCATGAACAAGACAATACCGCCAAAAGCCTGTGCCAAAGTGTCTTTTGCTGCAAAAGCAAATGCTAAACCTCCTATTCCTAGACCAGCAACAAGAGCCTTTACATCATATCCAAATCCGCTAATTATTACTGTTCCTGCGATTATCCAGATTAGCCCTCCAGATGAATTTTTTAAAAGACCAATTATTTGATCGTCAATCCTTCCTTCGCTTTTTTTTGCAATAGGTTCAAGGACTGTAGCGAAGACGAAGTCGAGGACATGTTTTGCTAATCGTGCTAATGTTATTGTTAAAAGGATAAGAAAGGTTTTTTCTATTATTCCATCAACACTTTCAGATATCTTGATATTTTCTGCTTCGATTCCTGCTTGTGTAGCTAAGAGGATGATCAACAGAGACAAAGGTCTTTCTATCAAAGAAACAACATTTTTTGCTTCCTCTTTTCCTTTGTCTTTTAAAAAAGAAATCAGTTTTTTGTGAAAAGTTCCTACAAGGATGAATCCAATAAGCCAACCACAAACAGGATAGAGTATGAAGTTGTTCCAATCTGTTTCATTCCACACACTCATATAAACAAAAAAGGGAAAAACACCCAAGTTGATTTCTATTATTGATTTTAAAAACAAATTACCCATTATCAAAGCCCTCTAATATTATTGAATTTCTCTAATTCTAAACTTGATTTTTAAGACTGGTTGTTATGATTCAATCATGTCGAGAGTTTTGATTGTTGGGGCTGGGAGACAGGGTAGGGCAATTGCTTATAACTTATCTTTTGACCATGAGATAATTCTTGTAGATAATGATCCTATAAAAATTTCAGATTTCATAACTTTTTCTCAAGAGAATTTTCCTGAAAGTGCGAGTATACAATTTCAATCTTTAGATGCTTCTAAACCTGAAGATTGGTCTCTGATGTATAAACCTGAAGGAATTGTTAATGCGGCCTCTTATATGCTTTCCGAACAATTAACCAGCTATTCAATAAAGAACAATATTCATTATGTGGATCTTGGAGGCAATCCAGATATCGTTTCTCTTCAGCATAAAATGGACAAATTCGCTCTTAAGAACAATGTTTCAATTGTTCCTGACTGCGGTCTTGCTCCAGGGCTTTCACAACTTCTTGCTTCTTACGGAATCTCTAGAATCCCTAATTCAAGAAGTGTAAAAATATATTGTGGAGGATTGCCAAAAAAACCTTTAAAGAATAAATTTAAACATTATCTTTTTTTTGCTGCTGAAGGATTGTTAAATGAATATTGCGGTTCAGAAATAATTCTTGAAGATGGAGAACTTAAAGAAAAAGAGTGCTTGGAGGGAAAGGAGGTTTTAAACATAGATCAAGTTGGAAAATTCGAGGCTTCTTTAACTAGAGGAGGGATAAGCACTGCTGCAGGCAGTTTTTATGGTGTTCTTGATAATTATAGATATAAGACATTAAGATGGCCAGGTCATTGGGATTTAATGCTTAAATGGAAAGAAGACGGTTTTTTTAAACAGGATTGGCAACAAAATGCTTTAGCTTTTGCAGAGAAAAAACTTGGATCAGAAATACCTACTTCAGAAGAAGACATGGTTGTTCTTTTAGTTCAAATTCATAGCGATGATTCAAAAATGGAAATTTTGCTTATTGACAAGAATGATGTAGAAACAGGTTTGACATCAATGGAAAGAACGACTGGTTTTCCTGCTGCAGAAATAATGAGACTTGCAATTAAAGGTGATTTAAAAAGTGGAGTTTTAACCCATGAATTAGATCTTCCTTCAAAAAAAATCTTAAGAAGGCTAGAGAAAGTTGGTCTTAAATTTAAAATTAATTAAAAGTTTTTTTTCGTCTAATTTTTCTGTGGTGGTTTATTGCAACTCTATGTGCGTCGTTCCTTATTCTTATTAAAAGATTGTGTTCTTTTGAGTTTTTTTTCATTTTGATTTCTTTATAAGTTTTTCCACTGTAAACTTTTTCAAATTTTTTTGCAAGACTGATTACAGGTATACTTAAGAAGTATTTTTCAAGAATTTTTTTAGTTGCTTTTAACTGCGTTACTCCTCCATCAACAAGAATAAGATCTGGTTGAGTTTCTCCTTTCATGATTTTTTTACACCTTCTTGAAATAACTTCAGCCATCATTTTTGGATCATCTATACCTTTTAAGGTTTTGATTTTATAGTTTCTTGTGAGAGTTTTTTCATATTTTCCATCTATGTAGCATACTTGACTACCAACAGCATTTTCCCCCATGAGGTTAGATATATCAAAACCTTCAATTCTTTGAGGCATATATCCAAGATTCAATTTTTTCTCTATTTCTTTTAAGCCACTTTCTTTTGTTTTATTTTTTTTATTTTTTTTAATCAGTACATTTGTGTATGCTTCTTCCATTTTTCTTTTTTCCCATTTGAAAAAGGGAGTTCTTATTTTTGTTTTTGAGAATAATTTTGATTTTCCAAACTCATCTTTTTGTGTTCTTTCAAAAGGGATGATTATGGTTTGTGGAATTTTATTTTTGAGATAGTGTTGTTCCATTGCCTTTATTAAAACCTTTTCATAATTTTCTAAAATTGGATTTTTTATTTTGTATATCAAGGGTTCGAAGGGTTTTCTGTTTCTTATTTTTGTGATGCTGAATATGATTTTTGAATTTTTCACAACCAATGAGATAAGGTCGATATTCGTATTTGTTTTTACTGTATCTTTTTTAGCTTTTATGATTGATTTCAAACTTATTATTTTGTCTCTGTACTGTGCTGCTAATTCATAATTTTTCAATTCTGATGATTTTTTCATTTGTTTTTCAAGTATTTTAAAAATCTCATTTTTTTCTCCATTTATAAACTTGATTGCAGATTTCACTATTTTTCTATATGACTTTTTATCTATTTTTTTTTCACAGGGGGCAGGACATTGTTTCATTTGGTAATAAATGCATGATTTTATTTTTTGTTTTTCTAAATCGTATCTGCATGGTCTAATTCCAAAATTTTTTTCAAGGAAGGCGATCGTTTTTTTTACTGATTTTGAATCAGGGAATGGTCCAATGTATTCTCCTTTTTTCTTTGAATCTCTTGAAAATTTTAAATAAGGGTAGGAATCTTTTATTATCTCGATATATGGATAGCTTTTATCATCTTTCAAAAGCACATTGAATTTTGGTTTGTGTTTTTTGATTTCTTCTGACTCAAGGATAAGTGCTGAGTTTTCATTTTTTGTAACAGTAAATTCAATCGTTTCTATCAGAGACTGCATTAATTTTGTTTTTTGATTCTTTTTGCTTTTTAAATGAAGCCAACTCGATATTCTTTTCTTAAGGTTTTTTGATTTCCCTATGTATAAAATTTTTTTGTTTTTTGAAACAAATCTATAAACCCCTGGAAGACTTGGAATTTTTAGTTTTTTGAGATTCTTTGTTATCTTCAACCTACTTCCATTTCCTGATTTCTTTTGCTGTGGGTGTTTTTGTTTTTTTTAACTGATTCATAGTCCCTTCGAAAACTATTTTTCCACCCAAATTTCCTCCCTTTTCTCCCATCTCAATAATCCAATCTGCATATGATAAAACTTGTAAATTATGCTCTATTACAAGGAGGGTGTTTCCTTGTTCTACCAGGTCATCAAATACATTTTTTAAATTCTCAATGTCGTCTGGGTGAAGTCCTGTTGTTGGTTCATCTAGCAATATCAAAGATTTTCCTTTTCTGTTTTTTCCAAGGTGTTTTGAAAGCTTTAGCCTTTGAGCTTCTCCTCCGGATAATGTGGTTGCTGATTGACCAAGGGAAATGTAACCAAGTCCAACTTTTTCAAGGACTTCAAGCCTTCTTCTTAATGGAGGGAAGTTTTTGAAGAATTCTATAGACTCTTTAACTGAAAGTTCTAATATTTGTGATATGTTTAGTCCTTTGTACTTTATCGCTAATGCTTCTTGTCCATACCTTTGACCTTCACAGGTTGGACATTTGATAGATATATCTGCTAGAAAATGCATTTCTACTTCTTTATAACCACTTCCATTACAGGATTCACACCTTCCGCCGGAGATATTAAATGAGAAAAAGCCAGCCGTGTATCCTTCGCTTTGAGCTTCAGGTGTTTTTGATAATATGTTTCTTATTATCGTAAATATATCTGTATATGTTGCGGGGTTGCTTCTAGGGGTTCTTCCAATTGGGGATTGGTCTATAAGCTCGATTTTTTCATAGTTGTTTATTCCTTTTATTTCTTGAGCAATTTCTTTAGATATGCTTCCATAGTTTTTTATTTCTTTATACCCATTATTCAAAACACCTTCTAAAAGGCTGCTTTTTCCAGATCCTGATGGACCACATAAAACTGTTAAACCATTAGAAGGTATTGATACAGATATGTTTTTTAAATTATTAATTTTTGCTTTTTTTACCACCACGCCTTCTCCAAGCTTCCTCTTTTCTTTTTTAGGAGAAAATTCTTTATTCAGCCATCGGCCTATTAGGCTTTTTTTGTCTTTTGTAGATTCTCTTGGGGAACCTTCGTAAATAATTTTTCCACCTAGATGACCTGCTCCAGGACCTATTTCAATAAGGTGATTTGAGTTTTTAATAGTTTTAGGGTCATGTTCAACCACAACGACTGTGTTGTCAAGGGCTACTAAAGAATTTAATGATTTAATCAATTTGTTTGTATCAGTTGGATGTAGTCCAATCGTTGGTTCATCTAGCACATAAAGAACTCCAGACATCTTTCCTCCAATTTGTTTTGCAAGTTTTATTCTTTTTGATTCTCCTCCTGAAAGAGTAGAGGAAAGTCTGTCTAATTCAAGGTATCCCACACCAACTTGAACTAAGAAATCAAGTCTATTTTTAACTTCAAGAAGTATAGGTTCGACAATTTTTTTTTCATTTTTTAAAATTTCTACTTTTTTTGCCCATTCATGAAGCTCTTCTAAAGACATTCTAGATATATCTGAAAATTTTTTTCCAGAGAACCTTGCTGCTAAAGCTTCTGGCTTTAAGCGTTTGCCTTTGCATTTTGTACATTTTTTTTGAGATATATATTTTTGTACTCTTTTTTTAATGCTTG
>CAYFJE010000009.1:0-21244 GCA_964343345.1 uncultured bacterium | reverse complement strand
TAAAGTGTTACTGAATCAAAAGCCGTTGATAGGCGGTTGTATGGTTCATTTTCTGCCAAAAGATGGAATCTTTTGTTTGTTTGTTCTGGAGGGCCTTCTCCAGCAAACATTCTTGTTGGATCCTCAGCACTTCTTCTAAATTCAAAAACACCTTGTGTGAAAGGAAATTTTCCAGGAGTATTTTCAAGCATTATCCATTTAATTCGATCTGCCCAAGATTTATATTTTGGGACTGATATTTTTGATATATTTGTTCCAGAAAGAGATTTTGTGAATGTTTCAACTTCTATCGATTTCCCTCTTACCGAATAGCTCGTTGAGTCTTCAGTGTATTTTTTCAAATCATCGTACATCCTTAAAGCATCTAATCCAATTTTTCCTAGTTTTTCAAGGCTGTTGTTGTATTGCATTTGTAATGTTTCTTTTTTTGCATTCGGGAATTGCATATAGTTTTTTGGGGTTTCTTTTCCTCTTGTTTTAAGGACTATAGAAATTCCCTGTGCTTCTTCCGCTGAAATTTCCATATTTGCAACATTCTTTTTGTATTCATGAACTGTTTCTGATATCTCTGCTAAATAACGATCCCTGCTTCCTGGGATAAGGACATGTTTTTTGGGGCGAACTCTCTTTTTTCTTTTAATAGAATCAGTATTTTTCCCATTAACAATTTCGACAAGTTTTGAATAAAGCTGGTTTACTCCTGGATCGGCAAATTGACTTGCAATTGTTGCAAAGACAGGTTGTTCATCAAGTTCTCCATGCCCTTGATTTTTCAATCTTCTTACCTGTTTCTGAACTTCCCTTAAAGCATCTTCACCAGCTCTATGATCGTATTTATTCAAGACAATCAAATCTGCTGTATCCAGCATTTCAATTTTTTCCAGTTGGCTCGGTGCTCCATATTCGGAAGTCATTACATAAATAGAGTTATCAACAATCTCTTCTAAAGGATTGTCTGCTTGCCCAATACCGGCAGTTTCAACGAATACCAAATCAAAGTTTTCACTTTTTACTGCTTCTATTGCATTCCCTATTATTGATGAGAGAGCTTTTCTGCTTCTTGTGGCAAGAGACCTGAAAAATACATTGCCTTCATATATGGAATTCATTCTTATTCTGTCTCCAAGCAAGGCACCCCCAGTTCTTGCTCTACTAGGGTCAGCAGCTAGTACCGCTATACGTTTTTTTGGGAATTCTCTTGAAAATCTCAATATGAGTTCATCAATCAAGGAAGATTTGCCAGAACCTCCAGTTCCTGTTATGCCGATTACTTTTGGGTTTTTTTTAGGTTTTTCTATTTTTAGTTTTTTGTTGTTTTCTACATAAGTTAATTTTCTTGAGAGAGAAAGATACGATTTTTTGTTCGGTATCGGCAAATCTTCAGGATTGATGTCACACATATCTATAACTTCCTGTATCATGCCAATCAATCCTTTTTTTGCCCCATCTTCAGGTCTGAATATTTTTGTGATTCCATTTTCCTCTAAATCTTGAGCTTCCTTAGGAAGGATTACACCCCCTCCACCACCGAAAATTTTTACATGATCTAGATTTTCATTTTTTAATCTTTCAGCAAGGTATTTGAAATATTCCATATGGCCACCTTGATAAGATGATATGGCAACCGCATGAGGATCTTCTTGAATAATTGATGTAACCACTTCTTCCACAGACCTGTCGTGTCCAAGATGTATTACTTCACATCCCAATTCCTGCAACAGCCTTCTTACCATGTTTATCGCTGCATCATGTCCGTCAAAAAGGCTTGCTGCGGTAACAACTCTTTTAGGCTTATTGTTTTCGTTTGGCATTTGTCAATTATATTTCTTTGTCATTGGTAGATTTTAACCATAAGGCCAGGCATATCCATTGGTGCCCATTCGTCAGAGAGAATTGGAACTTTTTTAGAAATAGGAACTTCTTTCAGGAGGTAAGAAAGCCTTAGAAGATTTTTGTATTTTTGATCTTTTTCCAATCTGAAATTTTGTATTCTGTAAAAATAATCTTCATAATTGCCATTAAATCCAAAAAGAACGACATTGAATGTTTCCGCAATAGGAATTGCAAGAACATAATCAAAATTTTCAAGAATAGTTTTCGCAATCATTTTCACATTGTTTGAAGATTTACCTTCTATTGTTCCAATTACGTTGTAAGCTATTACCCCGTCTTCCGGCATTGTTTTTTTTATTTCGGCAAAAAATTCTTTTGTTGTTAAATGCCATGGGATGTAAGCTCCATATCGACTTGTGCTATAGCCATCTATGAGAGCAGTATCACATTTTGGAGCACCTTTTCTTTTGAACATTTGTCTTCCGTCAATGATGTTTATCTCAAGATTTTCAGTTTCTGGAATTCCAAAATATTCAATTGCTACAGCTTCAACAACCGGATCTATCTCAGCGACAACAACTTTGCCCTCCTTGTATCTGTCTATAAACGTTCTTATCGCAGAGCCTCCACCTAACCCAACCATACAAGAAGTCCCCTCTCTTCCTTGAAAAATGTTTACTAGATGAAAGGCTTCAATGTAATCAAAATGCCCTTCCGTAGGTTTGTTTTTGTTCATTGTGCTTTGTATATAGTCATCAAAAAGGAGATATCTATTCTGACCTTCATCTATAACTGTTATCTGATGCAATAGTGAATTTTTTTGATATTGTACTATTTGATAGTTTCCTGTATTTGGATAGTTGAAAAAAAGAAAAAAAAGGGCTGTTGTTTTTACATTGTTTTTTTTGAACATCAAAACAATGATAGACAGTATCCATGGGATTGAAAGGAATATGGAAATTTCACTTATTGTAAAAGATGTAATAAGCCCAAAATAAAGACCCAAAACACCCAATATGCTGCCCATTGTTGAGATTGCGAGGAGTGTTCCTGCATGTTCTCCTTTGGTTTTTCCTAAATTAGGACAAAGGTTAACGATTATTGGGAATGATGTTCCCATCAGTATTGCAGGTATAAAGAAGTTTAAAAAGCTAATGTATAGAGGTTCCCATTTCGTTGGAGCGCTGTTCAGGAACATAGAAGCAATTAGATTGCTTATCTGAGGTGATAAAAATACAAACATTGCTATTAGTCCCCATATAAGAGAAGCTAAAGACAGGATGTTTTTTCTAGATGAAATCTTTCCACCTAAAAAATAACCACAGGTCATGCCTCCGAGAAATACAGAGATTGTTGAAGCCCAAAGTATTGGAGATTGTCCAAAATGAGGTTGTAATAGCCTTGGACCAAAAACTTCAAAAGCCAAAAGTCCAGCTCCAGTTGCGAATGATAAAAAGTAATATTTAGCCATTGATGATATCTTCTATTTTTTTGACTATATCTTTCAAAGGTGTTCCAGGGTTAAATACCTCTTTTATCCCTATTTTCTTCAATTCCGCAGCCTCTTTTGTTGTGATTATTCCACCAAAAGTTATAGGTTTCTGAATTTTTCTTTTTTTAAGTTCTTCTATCAGGATTGGCATCAATGCCATATGAGCTCCAGAAAGTATTCCGACAGCAATCAAATCAACATCTTCTTCGACAGACATTATTGCAATTTCCTCAGGTGTCCTATGCAGCCCGCTGTATATCGCTTCATGCCCAGCTTCTTTGAGTTCTCTTGCAACCAAGAGAGCACCCCTGTCATGTCCATCAAGGCCTATTTTTGCAATTAATATTTTTGCCATTGTTGTTAAATTCTAAATATCTATTTCAAAATCCAAAGGGTTCTCGACCTTTTCCGTTTTATTGAGTTTTTCTTGTAGCTTGTCCAGAAAAACAGATGTTGCAAAATCTTTCGTTTCAGCCAAAATCTTTTTTTCTGTATTTTTTATTTTCATTTTTTTCAGAATACCTTTTAAAGTTTCGATATTCTTGTTTTCTTTGGCTGATATCGATATGACCTTTTTGTTTGTGATTGTCTTCATTGTTGTTTCAAGAGACTTGGCCCCTTCTCTGTCAGATTTGTTGATGACTATAAGATCTGCTTCTTCAATTAATCCGGCCTTTACGGCCTGGTAAGCATCTCCGCTTTCTGGAGACAAGACAACAATCAGGAAATCAGCCATTCCTCTCAATTCTTCAGAGGTTTGTCCAACACCTACAGACTCTATGAAAACCTTTTTGAATTTTTCTGAATTAAGCAATCTCAAAAAAGGCCAAATTGAAAACGCAGTCGCTCCATGATGTCCTCTAGAAGCTATAGATCTAACAAAAGGGTTTTTCTTGTCTTTTGAAAACCTGAACCTTGCTCTGTCTGCAAGGACAGCACCCCCAGAGATTGAACTCGAAGGGTCTACCAGCAGGAAAGCCGTATTGTCTCCTTCTTCTTCAAAGAAATAATTGAGTATGGATGATTTACCAACACCTGGGGGTCCTGAAAAGACAATTGTTTTAATTTCCCATTCACTAGAAAAAAGACTTCTGTAAAGCTCTTCCCATCCTTCTTTCCTGTTTTCAAGAACAGTGAGTCTTTGGGCCAAGGTCAATTTTGTCATTGCAAAAAAAAAGGGGGGCCGATTAAGGCCCCCCGGTCGTATTCGTCGTATTAATTACTAGCTATTAACTTAGAAAGAAGCAGAATAGTCAACAACCATCATTTCGTTTGTGCCATCGTCTGCAGTTGAGAAACTCCAGTTTCCACCCCATGAAAGAGTGAATCTAGTCATCTCTGCAGAAGCACCAGCAGCAGTTGAACCACCCCAAGTGTGACCAGTGTCGTGGTCACCCATCTGGATGCTAAGACCAAGGTCATCATTGATTGCATAACCCAAAGTCAAGTTCGTTCCGCCAGCATTGTCGCCATCAACCCATTCGATATCAAGGGTTGCTGCACCACCAAGATCCATAGAAGCAGTAGCCCACATTGAATCTGTTGTAGTGTTTGTGTTAGCGTCATGATCACTGAAAGTTCCGAGAGTCATGCCCCAACCAACCATATCGCTAAGGTCAGTAGACATACCCATGTCGTCACCGTCATCTGTCATCCATATGTTAAGAGCCCAACCACCAAGATCATTAAGGCCGATGTGGTGACCGTCAAAGTTACCACCAATGCCCATGTTGTAGTCGTTGCCATCACACATGAAGCTGTTTCCGATCATTGCACAAGGCATAGTACCTGTGTGCCATGTTCCCCATGAATTGTTCCAACCAACGTAAGCATCATCCAAACCTGCATGACCATCGCCATTGCTGTTTGCAACTGCCCAATTTCCGTTGTCGTCCCAACCCATATGCCAACTCCAAGCTGCGCTGAAGTTGTCTGAAATGTCTGCACCGTCTGACCAAGTCATGTCAGCAGCTACGCCGTCAGCGTTACCGTTGTCCCAGTGCCTTACTCTAATGTCGCCCGCATTAAGCGCGCTAGTTGCCACAAAAAGAATTGCAGCAAAAATTGCCAATTTTTTCATTACGTTTTAACCTCCGTAATTAATATTTATGATGAGAGTTTCCTGTGTTTCCTCTACACCACATTAGGCTAATTCTACTACAAATAAGGGAAAAATAAAAAAACACCTAAAAATCCATGTCTTTTATTTTTTACTAAAAATAAAGAATTTGCAAGAAAATGGTTTTTTTGACACCGTTTTATGCTTTTCCAGAATGTAACCCTGCAAGCATCATTCATGCCGCAAGGCATCTACCGGAGGCAGTTCCGAAGCCCTTTTTGCGGGCCACCATCCAAACAGGACTCCAACGGTTGCTGCTACCGTAAATGCAACAACAACCCCAACACCTGATATGGCTGTTGACCATCCAGCATAAGATGAGACTGCTTGTGACAAAAGATAACCCAAGAATATGCCAACCAGCCCTCCGAGGACTGATATGAGCAAACTTTCTGAAAGGAATTGAATCTGTATGTCTTTTTTTCTTGCACCCAAAGCCCTTCTTATTCCTATTTCCCTTGTTCTTTGAATCACTGTCGCAAGGGATATGTTCATTATTCCAATTCCACCCACGATAAGGCTGATGCTTGCGATAAGCCCCATAACAACGGAGAATATCTTTTGTAACTGCTGTTGTTGTGCAAGCAGTTCTTCAGGAACAACAACCTCAAATGCTCCTGCTGGATGCGCTATTGATACTATTTTTTGAACAATAGATCCCCACTGGACTGGGTTTTCCCCGCTTTTGAGCCTCAATATTATTTCATTCAGCCCTACAGGGTATTCCGCTGTTCCAATAGCCATGGTTGTAACTGGAATATATACATCTTTTCCTGTGTCTCGTATCTGAACAAGGGTTACTCCAGACCAGTCTTTTGGAGAAACAACTCCAATGATTGTGTAAGCAATGTTGTCTATTCTTATGATGTTCCCTATTGCATTTTCAGTTCCAAAGACTAATCCTCTTGTTTTTGGTCCAATTACAGCAACTTTATTTTTTTCATCCATGTCTACAGAGTCAAAAAATCGTCCTTCCTGCAAAATCAATCCTTGTATTTTCAGATAATCGGGAGTAGTCCCAACAACAGTGACCGAAATATCTCCAAAATTTCCCGGAAGTGAAACCTCTTTAGTTCTCTCACTTGCTGCTGACTCGATGCCTTCCAGTGTTTTTATTGCTTCAAGATCCTTCATGTCAAGGGGTCTTGCTGGCCCTCCGGTTCCCCCCATCATCGATCCTGAAAGGCCAGAGAAGCCCCAACCCCTACCCATTTGCATGTATATACCCGATGTTCCAACACCATCATTCATTGAATT
Organism: uncultured bacterium; assembly: GCA_964343345.1. Classification (GTDB taxonomy): domain Bacteria; phylum UBP7; class UBA6624; order UBA6624; family UBA6624; genus UBA6624. The sequence continues at coordinate 14,543 of CAYFJE010000009.1, read as the reverse complement.
TGACTGTGCTTCAGACTCTCTTACTCTTATTGTCCCTGCACCAAGCACTTCTAATTGTGAAATAGCTTCTCTTTTTGCACCTTCTGATATTGCAAGTATAGCTATTACTGCACCAACACCAAAAACAATGCCTAGTGCTGTTAGGAAAGATCTAAAAGGTTGTAATCTGATTTCAGCCCAAGCTTCACTTAGAAGATTTAAAAATTTCATACTATTTTTCCATCTAATATGTTGACTATTTTTTGAGATTTTTTTGCAACTTTCATATCATGTGTGACCATCAGTATGGTTATTCCCTCTGAATGGAGTTTTTGGAATAGTTCCAAGACATCTTTTCCCGTTTTGCTGTCAAGATTTCCAGTGGGTTCGTCTGCAAGTATTAAGGAAGGTGTGTTTGAAAGGGCTCTTGCTATCGCAACCCTCTGCCTTTCTCCTCCACTAAGTTCGTTTGGACGATGATGTGCACGATGTTTTAATCCAACTTTATCCAAGAGTGTTAATGCAACATCTTCCCTGTTTTTTTCTTTTTCCGAGTAATTAAGAGGGAGGGCGACATTCTGCCAGGCATTCAATTGCGGAAGTATGTTGAATGTTTGGAAAACAAAGCCAATGTGATTGTTTCTCAAATTAGACAAGCTGTCATCATCTTTTTTTGAAATTTCTTGATTGTTAAGCAGGTAGCTTCCTGCTGTTGGAGTGTCAAGTAAGCCAACTATGTTCATTAAGGTGGTTTTTCCGGAACCAGAAGGCCCCATTAGAGAAATCCATTCTCCTTTTTTAATATCTAGGTCAACTCCCTTGAGAACAGGAACTTTTATTTCTCCTAAAATGTAGGTTTTATAAACCTCTTTTAAATTTACAACGCTTGTCACTTTGCGCCTTTGCGACTACCACCGCCACCACCACTGCCTTTTCCAAAACCACCAGGCATTCCTCCTGAAAAACCAGAAGATTCTTCTTTTTTAACACTTTCAATCGCTGTGCTTATTGCACTTTCTTCAGGCGCAATTATTAAAAATGTTTCACCATTTCCAACTCCTGATTTGATTTCAGCTTCCTGAGGAGTAACGGCTCCAAGCTCAACTATTATTTTTTCCCAGCCTTTATTTTCTTTCACTCTGTAAACTACAGTTTGTCCTCCATCTATAAAGATGGCGGATCTTGGAAGGATTACTGCGTTTTCAATGACTTCAAGAATGATCCTTGTCAAAGATGTCATGCCTGGCCTCAGGTTTGAAAACTCATCATTTTCCTCGATGGGTTTTTCTTGGTTTGCCCATCTAGAATTTCCTCCCATTGACTCCATGGTCATCCCTCCCTCTTTCATTCTTTCTTTCACAAAATCAGGTATTTCAGAATTATTTGCTCTTCTTTCTTCTCTTATTTTCAAATTATCATTTTTTTCTTTCAATTCTGTATCGGGAGATTCTTGCTCTTCTTCATCAGGACGTGCAAGAAGTATTTCGGCTGCAAAACCCTTTGACTCCCCTTGTGCTGAAAATGTGATTGAACTTGTTCCCATATCGCTCGATGCTATATCAGCAATTTTATTGACAGTACCTTCAAAGATTTTTCCAGGGACAGCATCAATTGTTATTAGTGCATTTTGTCCTATTTTTACTTTATACAAATCTCTTTCGTTAATCTTGACCCTGACAATAAAAGAAGTTATTTCAGGGAAGTCCAATATTGGACGGTCTTTTCTTGTCTCATCTCCTTCCTGGTATTTTCTTACTTGCCCAAACCATCCTTCATTATGGATCATCAGACCATCTTTATGTGCATACATCGTTCCATTTGCTAAATCTTCAGTTTTCTCTTCGACCTTTTCCTTTCTGTAATCTATTGTTTTTTGTCTGTCTATAAGGTCAAGTTCCCATTGATTTTCTTTTGTTTTAAGGCTAAGTTCAGATTCTTCCAAGGATTGTTGAGCTTGCAGAAGACTTATTTCAGATTGAGCTAGATCTATAGCAGGCCTTATGCCCTCTTCAATTTCCGTTTTTCTTCTTTGAAAATTTGTTTCGGCATTTTCAAGATTCTTCTGTGCCATTTCAAGATTGTTGTTTGCTTGAACCCTTTGAAGTGCAATTGATTCTTTCAGGTTTTCCAATGCATAAATTGCACTTTCAAGTTGCTCTTGTGTTTGCTTTAGTTCGTCTTCAATGCCTTTTGTTTCGAAAGTTAACACAACTTCTCCTTCTTTAACAAAGCCTTCAGGTCTCAAATAAGCAATTCTTCCACCCCATATTTTTGGATAAACATAGTCATGGTTAAGGCTCTGAAGCTCCCCTATAAGGTCCAATGAAATCTCCATTCTTTCTTGCTTTGATTGGACAGAAGGAAAGGTGTCTGTGATTTTTGCTTGAGAATTATTTGATTTTGAAATTAATACAAATACCCCTAAGGCTAATATTGCAAAATGCAATACCTTAAATTTTTTAAATGTTTTTATTATTCCTGTCATTTTCTATTCCTCCAGAAAAATTTTTCCTAAATCTTCATCTGTCAGCTTCCACCATTGAATCCATGCATTTCTAAGAGTTTCTTCAGCATTTGTTACACCTAGTTGTGCATTAACCAAGGATGACTCTGCAGTTAGATAGTCTTGAAGTGAATTCAGCCCTCCTTGATATCCTCTCAAGGTTGTGTTGTATGTTTCTGTTGCTAGCTGGAAAGCTGATTCTTGTAATTCAAGTTCCCTAATTCTTTTTTCAATCAATCTATGATTTGAAGTCAGGTCAAGTGTAAATTTTTTAATTTTTTCATCATATGAAATTTTTGCAGAAGCATAGTTGTTTTCTGCATTTTTTAAACTGTTGATTTCAGCTCTTTTGTCAAGAGGGATATCAACAAGTATTGTTGCCGTATGGGTATTGTTTTGATCCGTTAAATATCCAAAAGATTCGCCTTCTCCGTCTCCTGACGCTCTATTTGTCAAAGATATATCCCATTTCATATTATCTTTTGCTTCTTTTAGGTTAAGCTTACTTCTGTTTAAGCTAATTTCTGCGAGCCTCGCAGTTGAATATTTGTGAAGATTTTCTAGAGGTGTTTCTAAATTTGGAATCTCTCTTGGCGCTGGAGGGAGCTCTTCTTTTATTTTTCCTCTGAAACTCGTTTCAAAACCAAGGTGTATGTTTAAATTTTCCCAAGAAGATTCAACACTTTCTTCAGCACTTAAAAGTGATAGTTTTGATTGGTCTCGTTGATATGCTGATTGTGTTAGTGCTGATTTTGCTATTAAATCCAAATTAAGTTTTACTGTTTGCTGTCTAAGAAACTCTTCACTGTTTTCTAGATTTTGTTTTCTTATCCCCAATTGCTGTAGCGAATTTCTTAAACCGAGCCATAATTGAACAGCTGAAGATATCGTGTTTTGTCTGTTTTTGAAAAGATTAATTTCTGACTCTTCAAGGCTCCAGTTGCTTCTTTTGAGAGAGTTTGTTTTCATGTCAATGCCAGAACCTTTCCCTAAAGGGATTGTCCATGTTAGGCTGCTTGATGTGTTGTAGTTTTGAAGATTTTGACAGCTTCCAGCAAGACTCCATGCATTACAGTGATTCAGATTATACGAAACCGAAAAATTGCCTAAGTAAATTGTGTTTAGGCTGAAAGATGTGTTGAGGGATTCGTTTCTATCAGGGCCTTCTGAATCTATAGCCGAAAGAGACATGGAGGGTTTTATTGTGAATTCGTTTCTTGATTGTTTCCAGTCATTTAAACTGTTTTCATAACTGAGTAAATCCTGAATGTATCCAGGACTTTTTTCAAGAGAAATTTGAATAACATCTTTGTAACCTAAACTTTCATGAGTATCGTCTTTGTTAAATACAAAAAAAGCGAACAAAAAAACTAACAACATAAGACTTGTATCATAATCTTTTATTGACTTTATATTCTTAATGTTCCAAGGTTGTCAACATCTTGGATCGTATTAATCCCAACTGGAGCAGATTTGATTATCTGAACCCCTATCTTTAAACCTATTTCAAGAGCTGTTAATTGTTCCAGTTTCTCCTGTTTTTCTCTTTTGGAAGGTTTTTCTTTTGTCCATCTTTTTAATGCTTCTGAACGATAGCCATAAATTCCAATATGTTCCCAACATTCATCCCATATTTCATTTTTTAAAATTTTTTTTCCGGAAAGAGAGACTCCTTCAGAGTGGAAAAAGGTGTTTTTTCTTGAAAAATCAATAGCTTCCATATTCTTGTTTATATTTGCTTTAACCCTATTTTCATTATTGAGATTTCCTATGTATTTTGTTGCAAGTGTAACAACATCATATTTATTAAGTAGGAAAAAAAGATTTTCGACATCTGCTCCATTGACCATGGGTTCATCACCTTGCCAGTTTACAACCTTTCCATTGAATCCAATTTTTCTAACAGCATACGAAACCCTTTCTGTTCCTGAGTTGATTCCTTTTGGAGTCATTAAGCATTCCACATTGTTTTTTTTAGCTCTTTTTGCTATTTCTTCATTGTCTGTTGCAACAAGGATTTTTGAATTTTTTGTTTTTTTCGCACTTGAGATTGTCCAATCAATCAATGGTTTTCCTTGTATTTTGTAAAGCATTTTTTTTGGGAATCTCGTGCTATCTATCCTGGCAGGAATGACAATCAGGTTTCTCGACATTTTATTTTTTTGTTATTTTTGCAAACGATCCGTTCTTTTTTATCAGGTCTTTTGGAATTCCAGATTCAGTAATTGTTCCATCATGCATCATTATGACATAATCTGAATTGAGCAATTTTTCTTTATTATGAGTGATTTCAATAACAGTTCTATTTTTACTCAATTCTTTTATCACCGACTCTATTTTTTCTATATTTTCTATGTCAAGATGAGATGAAGGTTCATCTAGCAAAAGAATAGGGGTGTCAAGAAGGTAGGCTCTTGCTAAAGCTATTCTTTGTCTCTGCCCTCCACTCAAGGTTGAACCAGCAGTTCCAACTACTGTTTCGTAGCCATCGTTTAGATCTTTTATGAATTTATGAGCATTAGCATTCTTGCTTGCCTCGATGATTTTTTCTTCAGAAAATTTCTCCGATCCAATCGATATATTTTCTTTTATCGTTGTTGAAAAAAGATAAGGTTCTTGTGGCACATAACCAATCAATTTCCTTAAGGAGTTGATTTTTATTTTTTTTATATTTTTTCCATCTAGAAAAATTTCTCCCTTGTCAATTTCTCTAAGCCTTATTAGTAGTGAAAATAAAGTTGATTTACCGGCTCCCGAAGGCCCTGTGATACATATTTTTTGACCAGGGGATATTGAAAGATTAATATTGCTAACACCTTTTTTGCTTTCGTCGTATTTGAAGCTGAGATTTTTTATCAGTATCTCACCTTTACATTCATGTTTGTTGATTTCGATTTCTCCATCATCTTTTATTTCTTCCAAGTCTTCAATCTCCAACAATCTAGATGCAGAAATTTGAGCTTCTGCAACACGCCCAAGCATTGGGCCTAACGTTTTTGATGGGCCTAAAATACCTGTTACCAAAATTGAGAAGTAAACAGTTATCCCCCCTATTGAACTAACATCAAAACTCAAATATTTCGATTCAATATTTATTGAAAAAAATCCACCATTTTGCATTTCCAGTGCAGACAACCAAAGGATCATGCCAAAAATTAGACCATTAGTAAGATGTATTGTTGGAATAAGCCAAACTCTTGAAGCAAAACTTTTTAGGTGTACTTTAAACAATCTATCAGCATTTGATCTAAATCTCTTTTTAAGAGTGTCTTGTACCCGGAAAAGGTGAACCAGTTTGATTCCTTCTATTGTTTCTCTCGTTGTTTCGGTTAATTTGCTTAATTCAGATTGCATTTCTTTTATCCAGTACTTTATTTTTCCCATTCCAATTTTGAAAACTTTTGTGAGTATCGGGACTGTTATTAAAAGAGTAGCGGTCAACTGAGGAGCTACGAGAAAAAGGACTATTGTTGAAAGAAGTATCTTCATTGGAACAATTAAAAGTTCAGATATGGTTAATGTAAAAAAATCAGAAACTTTGTTTATGTCCGCTGACATTCTTGTTAGCATATCTCCATGTCGTCCTTTTGTTTGGAACCAGTAATCAGGAATTTTTAATAGTTTTTCAAAAATTGTGATTCTTAGATTCCTTGAGATGCTTCCACCGAACCAGGCTGATATGTATTTTGCAAGATAAAGAACAAAACCCTGAATTATCCACAGACGAACTATTATCGGTGTTATTGTTTTAACTTTTTCTGGATTTGCCTTCCCTAAACCTTCATCAAGAAGCTCTTGAAGGAATGTTAGTGAGTATATGTTCAGACCTGTTGCAATTTGTGCTATAAGAAAAACCAGTATAAAACCAAATAAAAATACTTTTAAATTTTTGAACAAGTAAGAATTTGCCCTTTTTTGATTTAATTTACTGTTGTTTTCCATTGTCTCGATTTTCGAAAGAAGATAATATTCTGTAAGATTTTACTTGTGAATAAACAGATGTTGATTCTTGCACCAGATCCTTCAGGGGATTTTATAGCTTCTAAGATTTCAAAAACATGGATTGGAAACACAAAAAATACAGTTAAAGCACTTGGAGGCAGAGCCCTTAAGGATTCCGGGGCAGATGTTTTTATTAAACAGGATCCTTTTTCGACAATTGGATTCGTTGATGCTTTTTTGAATATTGGAAAAACTCTTAAAGAGTTTAGAAGGATTGAAAAAGAACTTTCAAAATCTTCAATCTTGGTGGTTGTTGATGGCAGGTATCTTCTTGAAAGATTTGCACCGATTGCAAAAAAATTAAATGTACCCGTTGTTTGGGTTGCACCAAGTCCTGACTGGAAGCAAAAAGGCCAAACCCCTAGAACCGAAAAGCTTGGGGGATTAGCTGATCTTTTATTAGTCACAGATGAAATGTCTTGGCTCGCTTACAAAGAGGTTAAAAGAGCGATACGTGTAAAAAACCCTCATTTGAATTTAACCCAAAACAATAATAAAAAAACATTCAACAATGACGAAAGTTTTTTAGGTTTTTTCCCTGGAAGCAGAAAAAAGGAAGTCGAAAGATTGTTGCCTGTTTTTGAGGTTTTAATTAGAAAATTTGATTCAAAAAAAATTATTATTTCTGACGCATTTGGATATGTTGGAAAGAGGTTTGAATGTTTTTCAAATGTGAAAATTAAAAAATCAGATTCAAAAGAAATTATTCCTTTTTGTAGGGTTGCTGTTGCATGTAGCGGAACACTTGTACAACAGTGTGTTGTGGCTCAAACTCCGGTTATCTCAGTTTATAAAACAAGTAAATTTATGTGGGATGTTTTGAGTTTTTCGAAAAAAATTGGCAAGGCTCCACGATTTTGGAGCCATCCAAATATTTTTGCTGATGCTGAAGTTGTTCCTGAGAGGATACAGGATTCCTGTAATCCTGATGTATTGAAAAAGGATATTGAGCAATTATGGGAAGATGGAACATCAGCTGTTTCAAAATTTAAAAACATCAGTTCAAAATATGTGAAAGGGGTTGGTCTTGAAAGCTGTTGGACCGAGATATATAAGCTTGTTGAAAAATAAAAAATTAGTTTTTTTTGACAAGATGCTAAAAGATGCTCCTTGGCGTGCCGTTGGGTGGAGAGATGATGATAAAAGGTGGGAACTTGGCGTTCTTGACTGCTATCATGCACTTGCTGATTTGGATTTAAAAATAGAAGACAAAGCAAAATGGCTTGATGTGGGTTCAGGGAATGGATTAAATGCTATTCCATTGGCATTGATGTTTCCCAAATGGGAAGGACTTTTTGTTGAAAAAAGTCAAAGAAAAGCTATTTGGTTTTCCGACACTCTCCGAAAATTGAAAATGAAATACAAAGTTTTAAATTGTGATGTGGAGAGTTTAATTAAGGATTCTCAAAAATATGATGTAGTGACGGCAAGAGCATTATTCCCTCCTCAGAAATCTTGTGAAATTCTAGGAAGGTTATTAAAAAAAGATGGTTTATTGATTTTGTTTTGTGGGAAAGACGCATATGTGGAATGTAATAAAAAATTAAAAATATCCATGCATGAATATCAAATACAGTCTTTTAATGAGTATAGGAAAATAATTATCGCTACTAAGCTTTAATAAAAAATAGAATTTCAATAATGATTTTTGGTTTTAAAAGCAGCCCCAAAAAAAGAATACTTAATCTTTTTAGAAAAAACAAAATAAAAGATGCAACGGAATTCTTTCTTTCTTCCTGGGGAGAAATCAAAAAAAACGACAGATTAGAATTATTGATTTTTTGGGCGGATTGCCTTCATGAAGATTCCGATAAAAAGATATGGCTTTCAGCAGTTGAAAAACACATTAGTGATGATGGTTCTTCAGAAGGGCTTAAAGAGTTCGTGGAGAAAAATCTTGAAAATGAATATGTTTTTGATTATGAAATTTGGAAAAAACTTTCAGAAAAGACCCAAGAAGATTTTTGGTTGGTCTTAGCTTCTAGAAGTGAGGATTTTCCAATAGAAAACTACTCTTTATTTCTCAAGAAGAAAATCCATTCCTTGGTTTTTGTTTTTTTACGAAAAAAATTAGAGAGTAAGAAAGAGATCCTTAAAGAGCATCTCCCCTTTCTGAAGGGTTTAGTGAAAAATGATAAGGATGATTTTATCAAATCTTTGTATGTCGAATACCTTTTTAAGAAAAAAATATGGGAAAACAAAAACCTTTCTTTGTTCTACTCTTATCTTTGTAAAAATCCTCTTAAGTCTGATGTTTCTGATTGGGTTTGTTCAAAATTAGCACCACCACTTACAGACAAATGGTTTGATCTTGTTAAAAAAATAACTAAAGAAGATCCTCGTGAAGCTAATAAAAAACTTTTAACAAGATGCTGTGTTGCCAAAGGCCTTTATTTGGAATTTCTAGAAGATGAGATCGCTTCGTTTGGCTTGAAAAGCAAAAGAGAAAGGTTTAATGTTGCAAAAATCCTTCTTTCTTCAACAGACCCAAAAAGTTCAACTTTAAGACTTTTTTGTATGGCTATTTCAGAAGGTTTCAATGATGTTAAAGCTGTTGCTTTTATTGTGAATTTCCTTGAAGACGAATCGCTTTTGAATTCTCTGATTGATCAAAAAATTCTTGATGAAAACTTGATTAAATTAATTCTAAAAAGATGGGAAACATTTAAACCCGTTAAATTCGGATTGGTCGTAAAAGTGATCAAAAAAACCATCATGGAAAACATCCCTCTTTCAAAAAAGGACTTGAAGATGCTTTCTCTTATTGAAGATAAGAATGTTTGTTATTGGGTTTCTTTTCTTTTGGCTTGTTCAGATTCTCATGAATTATTGGAAAATACGATTAAAAAAATGGATAAAAAAACTAAAAATTATTTTGATTACAAGTTGAATCTTCATTACCAAAATAAAAAATATGATTTTGTTGGAAAAGCTCATGAATCTGATTGGGGACAGATTGGATTGGCCGAACATCTTGAGAGTATTTCTGATATAGATGCTTCTCAGGGTATTTATGAAAAAATATCTGAAAAAAAAACATATGCAGGTCTTTTTTCAAAAATAAAAATAGCTTCTGAGTTTAAGAATTTCATTTCTGATTCAGATTTAAAAAAAATAGAAAAATCAACAACTGAATCTATTTCAGAATTATTTTTATTGAATGGCATCTTTTATTCAGCTCAGGGAGAATGGACGAAATGCGAATCTTTTTTGAAGCGAGGGTACAAAGAAACAAACGACACTAGGTTTTTAAACAGTTTAATTGAGATTTATTTCAGGTGGTCTTCAAAACTTCTTGAAAATGGAAAATTTTCTGAAGCTGAGAAAATTATTGAAAAATCCTTGATGTTAGAAGATGACCCAAGGATATTAAAGAATTGGATTTTGACAAATCCTAAAGTTTCAGCATGGAACAAGCTTCAAAATTTAGATATTAAGGATTTAGACGATTCATTCTTTTCAGATTATTTTTGGCTTGCATGGCGTGCTGGAGATTATGACAAAAGCGATTTGGTGCTACAGGAATGTCTCCCTTTTTGTGATTCAGAGTTGTTTATAAAGAGGATGGCAAGGTATTTTCTTGAAGTTCAGATGCCTAAAGAGAAAGATTTGAAAAACAAAATTTGGGAAAAATTACATAAATTAAACAGGCCCTGGTTAACCACAGCAATAGCTATATCTCAAAATGAAGACCCCCCGTTTCCTAAAGATGTACCAAAAGGCATTGAGAAACTCTTGACAGGATGGACTCTTTTGAAAAATCGTCAATTTGAGAATGCACAATTTCATTTTTTAAATCTTCTTAATGGGTCTCCAAGAAACCTTGGAACTGGAATCAAAAGAGGTAGAGCTCATGTGGTTTTAGGGTATTGTTTGTTGTGTTGTGGTGATTTCAAATCTGCTGAGGAAGCATGGCAAAGAAGTAGTCATTTTGGAATTAGTAATTCTCTAATAAACACCCTGAAGTTTGTTCTTGAACTTGAAAAAGGTGTTCAGAAATCAAAAAACAGAAGAAATCCTTTAAAAAATTATGTCAAAGGATTAAATCACCCTTTGACAAAAGATTCTTCTGAAAAAAATCTTGCTATTCACTTCACATTCGAAGGAGATTTTGTTAATGCAGGAAAATATTGGGATAGTCTCGTTGAGAATTTTTCTGGCAAAAAAAACAAACAAGAGAAAGTTTGGTTTGACATCAGCACAGAGATGTCAAGTTATTGTCACAAAGCAAAGCAGGGAGGAAATGTTAACTTGATTGAAATGGCTGCACTTGAAGATGAAGTTGAAAATATAAAAAAACAATTGAAAAGCTATAGAGACCTTGGTGTAGATCCAGGTGTTTCCGAAGAAGAATTGGAAACCGCTTACTTTAAAAGGATTAAAAATTTCACTCCTGAAAAAAATCCAGAAGAATTTAGAAGAATTGAAGAGGCTAGGAATTTTATTTCAGATCCAAATTTAAGATTAAGAACTGAATTGTTTACACAGTCAGGATTGGATAGGGAAAAATTATCAAAGTTCCTTTCTTTTTACGAATGCAATCCTCTTGATTTTTTTGTCGATCTCCCCAAAGGAATTGATTGTGACTTGAACAGTGAGTTCTTTAACAAGTTGACAAAAAATTTTCCAAAGCATAAAAACACAGAAATAAGAAAGATTTTGAAACAATTTAGAAAGTACGAAGCTTTTGAAGTTAAGAGTGATTTGTTTTAGTTTATAGATTTATGTCAAAAAAACATTTTTCCTGGAGTTTTTGTTTCATTTCCGAAAATTATCCAAAGTCCCTTATCCCAGTTGCTACTTGTTTTTCAATAGCTTTTTTTGTAGGTTTTTGGGGTTTTGGATTTTTTGGAGCTTTTTTTTGGAGTTTAATCATGCTTCTCTCAATAATTAATATTTTTTTGAAATTTAAATATTCTCTTGAAGGTAATTATTTGAAAATAGAATATTTGAAAAATACCATCAAAAAGGATTTGAGTTTATTTAAATCAATCCACATTCACCCTAAAGGGTTATATGTATCCCCTACTTTAAAAAAGAGTTTCTATGGTTCGATGAAAGGTTTTTGGATATATTTACCATCTTTAAAAGAAGATAGGTCGGTTGCGATAAAGTTAATTTCTGAAAAATTAAATTAGGATTGTGTTTACATATTATGTTTAGGAAGATTTTTTCTAGTGAAAGTTGGCAAGGAAAGAGTGATGAGGATTTTGCTTCTAATCTGGTTAATAATGGGTTAGGTGTCCCATCTGTTTTTCTTTTAGAGGCTGTTAAGCCTTTAAATGTTGTTGCATCTTCTGCCTTTACTATTCTTTCTCCTTTTGGTCACTTGGTTTTTAATCCGGAAAAATATGATTTAGTTCCAGATTTTTTCAGTGACAGAAAGAGGATTGAAGAAATGATTACTTCCATAGAAAAAGAATTAGCAGATCATGAAGCATAAGAATTTTATTGCTACAGATTGTGGGTCAACCACAACGAAAGCTATTTATATAGAAAAAAAAGAAGAGGGTTACAGGTTAGAAAAAAGAGGAGAAGCTCCAACAACGGTAGAAGCTCCATTTGAAGATGTCACAGCTGGAGTTGTTAACTCGGTTGAAGAGCTTGAAGAACTCTCGAAAAAAACTTTTTTACTTAAAGGTGGAAAAGGGGTTATAAGGCCAAATAAATCAGACAAGGGTGTAGACGCTTATGTTTCCACATCTTCTGCTGGAGGTGGCCTGCAGATGTTGGTAGCGGGTGTTGTTAAAGAGATGACTGCTGAGAGTGCTAATAGGGCTGCATTGGGAGCTGGTTCCATTGTCATGGATGCGCTTGCGATAAATGATGGCAGAAAGACATGGGAAAGAATTGAATTAATTAGAAATTTAAGACCAGATATGATTCTTCTTTCAGGCGGAACCGATGGTGGAGATGTGAATCATGTTGTTGAAATGGCAGAGGTTATAAAAGAAGCAAAACCAACATCAAGATTGGGTTCTGCAAAACTGCCAGTAATTTATGCTGGGAATACTGCTGCAAGAGAAGCGATTAAGGAAATCCTTGGAGATGTATGTGATTTGTTCATAGTTGATAACCTGAGACCTACTTTAGAGTCTGAAAATCTAGGTCCTGCAAGAGAAAAGATTCATGAACTTTTCATGGAACATGTTATGCAACAGGCTCCTGGTTATCCGAAATTAATATCATGGACAGATGCCCCCATAATGCCAACACCTGGAGCTGTCGGATCTTTGATTGAAAGAATTGCTGAAAAAGAAAAGATTCAGGTTGTAGGTGTTGATATAGGTGGTGCAACAACTGATATTTTTAGTGTTTTTTCAGATATTTTCAACAGAACTGTTTCCGCAAACTTGGGGATGTCTTATTCGATATCGCAGGTTATGGCTGAAGCAGGTTGGGAAAATGTTATGCGTTGGGTTCCATTTGAAATGGATGAGCAAGATTTAAGGAACAGAATTAAGAATAAAATGATTCGCCCTACAACAATTCCACAGACTTTGGAAGAATTAATTATCGAACAAGCTTTGGCTCGAGAAGCTCTTTCTCTTTCTTTCGAACATCACAAATCTTTAGCTGTTGGCTTGAAGGGAGTTCAGCAACAAAGAACTATTGCAGATGCTTTTTCACAGAAATCTGGAGGAGAGTCTTTAATAAAAATGTCAGATTTAGATTTGCTTATAGGGTCTGGAGGGGTTTTGTCTCATGCTCCTCGAAGGGTTCAGTCGATGTCTATGCTTATTGATTCTTTTCAGCCTGAAGGTATAACAGAGTTGGCAGTTGATAGTATTTTTATGATGCCCCATCTAGGGGTCCTTTCAACAATTAACTCTGATGCAGCTGTAGAGGTTTTTGATAAAGATTGCTTGGTTAGGCTTGGAACATGTGTTGCACCAAAAGGAGATGTTAGAAAAGGAGAAGCAGTTTTGAAAGCAGAGCTTTCTAACGGCGATTCTTTTGAAATGAATTTCGGAGAATTGAAGTTAATCCCACTTGGAGTTGGTGAAACACTAGAAGCAAAAATAACTCCTGCCAAAAAAGTTGATTTGGGCGAAGGTCCTGGAAAGGAAGTCGTATCTCAGCTAGGTGGAGGACAGGTTGGAATCATTTTTGACACTAGGGGCAGACCATTGTCTGTTTCTTCAAATCAAAAGGAGAGGATTGAAAGTTTGAGGCATTGGCATGAAAGTCTTGAACTTTATCCAGAAAAATAACAATTATGGCACAGGCATTTACTCCAGGTTTAACAAGGGCAGCCGGTTTGAAGATCGTCAAAACCAGAAGATTGCCTTTGCTTGGACAAACTTTATTTAAGGTTGGAGATAGTATTTCTGCCGAAGATGTTGTTGCAAGAACTGAATTGCCAGGTCCGGTTTCTGTTTTAAAGATATCTCACCGCTTGGGTTGTCAGCCAAATGAATTGAAAGAATTCATGTCTGTTGGAGAAGGAGACTCTATTTCAAACGGTCAAGTAATTGCTCAAAGTAAAGGTTTCATGGGTTTCTTTAAGTCGGAATTTAAATCAACTACAGATGGAACGATTGAAAGCATTTCAAAAGTCAATGGGCAGGTTTATGTCAGAGGGAATCCAATCCCTGTAGAAATGAAAGGTTACATAGATGGAAAAATTGTCGAGGTGATGAAAGACGAAGGTGTTATGGTTGAAACTGTAGCAACTATGGTCCAAGGCATTTTCGGTGTTGGTGGGGAAACGGGTGGAAGGTTGATTTTTGGCGTTAAATCTCCAGAAGAAATCCTTTCTCCTTCAGATGTTAATCCTGAAATGAAAGATGCAATTGTTATTGCCGGTGCTTGTTTAAGGCAAGACACTATCAAAAAGGCGAAAGATGTTGGGGTTAGAGGCTTGGTTGGAGGCGCTCTTCATGACAAAGATCTCCGATCTTTGCTCGGTTATGACATCGGTGTTGCTATTACAGGTAATGAAAATATAGGCATTACACTTATCACCACGGAGGGTTTCGGGGATATCGAAATGGATTCAAATACTTGGATTTTATTGAAATCTTGTGAAGGCAAAAGAGCCAGTATCAATGGTGCC
>CAYFJE010000008.1:0-21270 GCA_964343345.1 uncultured bacterium | reverse complement strand
AAATATACCAAGAGTATCACATTTTCCAGAGGCGTGGAGTCGACAATACACATCAGGTAATTTCAATATGCCAATACTCCCAATTGCTAAAAAAAGCATTCCAAGCCACAAAAAGAGACTTCCAAAAAGTTCAGCGTCCATCTTGTTTCCTCATTCTTAAAAACCTTGTTGTAACAACAATTCCTACAAAATTCAAAAGTGCATACCCCATTGCCAAGTCCAAGAAGAAACCTACCCTGTTGTAAATTCCCCCGAGCAGTAGAAGTATCACAAGAACTTTATTACTGAAGACACTTAATCCAACAAGCCTGTCATAAGACGATTCTCCAAAAACTAAAACTTTTAATGGCAGTATTGCAAGTAGAGTTATTATTGTTATTTCATTCATCCATATCTCCAAAAACCCTTGCTATTCTTCTGTTGAGCTCTCCAACTGTAATTAAATAAGCTAATCTTTCATTTAGTGTATGGACTTCAAAACTATTTCTAAAAACATTCAGTGTTATTGTCCCGGGTGTAAGTGTTATCGAATTTGCTAAAAGAGATTTTGCCAAAGGGTTTTGTAGTTTTGTGTCGAAGGTGATAAACCCTGGATCAAGTTCTTCTTTTTTGAATAATATTATTTTTGCAACAGAGATATTTGCTAAAAAAACCTGCCATAACAACCAAAATATATATCCAAAAAAATAAATCCAATTTATGTCTAGTAAATAAAATTTTTTATTATTTTTTTCTACAAAAAATAAATTTTTACACCAGGTGTAGACGATCAAGATCGCAAAAATACCGAAATAGATATGCTTTAAGTCAAAAAGAGAAAATAGAAGCCATGTGATAACGAGAAGTAGCAAAAAAGAAATCCTGAAATGCGAGTTGGTTTTCAAGGTATGTTACTTTATCATTAAACCTATGAAAGAAGAGGCAAAAGGAATGTGGCATTTAGAAAGAGAGACAGAAAAGGCCGTATATTTATCCAGGATACAAGACAACTACAAGCAATGGTTCCCAAAAAAAGTTGTAGATGGGCCCAATGAAAAAGGGCTTGTTGAGGTTGAGTCTTGGTTTCTTCAAAAAAATCCCCTTCCTCCAATTCTTGAAGAACGTGTAGACCTCCCCCAAGAAAAAAGAAATTTGTATTGGAAGAAAGGAAGTCTTTCTTTTTCTAAAGCTAGACAATACTTAAATTGCCCAAAACAGTATTATTTTTCTTACGAAAAGAAGATTGTTTCTTCTGTTAGTTCAGCAATGAAATTTGGCAATGTTGCACACTCTGTTCTCGAATTGATTTTTGAGTGTGATTTACAAATGGCAAAACCAACCTCATACATTCAAGCATTAACAAGAAAATATTGGCAAAAAAATAAATCTGAATTTGAAACATCAAAAAGAAAAAAGGGTATATGGGATGATTCAAAAATGGACGAAGTCATCGATCAAGTTTTGTGGGCATTAACAAAAATGACTCATGGAAAAATGGATGCTGCGAGCGTTCAAACATCAAAGCCAAAGCATACAGAGTCTCGAATTTTTTCAAAAGACGGATTGCTTGGAGGCATTATCGACGCTGTTTTTGTAAACGAAAATGGTGAAATTAAGATTATTGATTACAAAACCGGAAAATCAACAGAAGGAAAAATTGATTCAGATCATGAATTTCAAGGTTGGCTTTATGCCTATCTTGCGTATGAGGAGTTTGGGAAAATGCCTAAAGATGTTGAATTTTGGTACCTTGGTTCGCAAGAAGTCAAGAAGGTCGATTTTGATGAAGATGTAATTCAGGATATCGTTTTTTCTTTAAAAGAAATTGCAGCTGAAATAAAAAATGTTTCTGGTTCTCCTGAGAGTTTCTTCAAAGCCAACCCATCACAAAAAAATTGCAAGTGGTGCGATGCAAAACCATGGTGTAAAGCATATCAAAAGATGGTCCAAGATGAACCTTGGCAAGAGGAAGGGTATGGAAAATCCATAAAAGGGGTTGTTGAAGATTCGTCAAAAAAGAAAGGATCTAGACCAGGTGTTGCGATAGTTAAAACTGAAGATGGTGGTGAAATATTGATCAAAGGTTGGGAAGATTCCGGGAGAATCTTAGGGGAATTAAAGAAAGGAGACTTTATATTTTGTGTCGATGTTGGGATTAAGCATTCTGATATTTCAGGCAATCTTGAAGGGTTTGTAAATGATCCATTTTCAATAATCGTTAATAACAGAGTTGTCCATGATTCTTAAACAGTTCATGTATGCTGATGTGATTTAATCAAATACAATTACTTTCCATGACCTTTTTGACTGACACACTCTCAAACATAAAGAAATTTCTTGTTGAAAGTGGTGGTGAAATTTCTTCTGCAGACCATATAGAAGAAATGGCATTTACCCCTGAAAGGCCAGATTTGAGAGAATCTACAACCGTACACGAAGGTGGCATGATTCAAGATTTAAAGATTGCAAGATCTGAAACAGAAGATCTTTCAATCAGGTGGTTTACAGACGGAATACAAAAAACTTTCCTTATAGGAACTTTTGATTTTGGAAGGAATCCCGTGACAGTCCATTATTCAATTATCGCAAGTTTAATTATTGGATTCAGGAATGGATCTTTTGAAATGTGGGGCCAGCCAAGGATACAGGAGTTTGCACTCATTTCAAAAGATTTATTAGGTTCAAGTTTGCCGAAAGGGTTTTTGGACACTGGGGAAAAAACAGGGTATTTTGGAGATCAAAGATATGCTGCTGTGATGCGCGCAAGAAAAGAAAGGCACAAATTAGAAGCTTCACACCTTTATGATTGGGCAGAAAAAACAAATTACAAAGAAAAAATATTGGTAGATGGGTCTTTATCACATCTTCCAAAACCAATCCCATGTGCTGTTGGTCTTTGTAAAGATAACCACCCCCTATTTTTTACACCCGAGACACAGCGCAATATTTTAAGTCTAGGTTACTCTGAAAGAAGTGCACTTTTTTCTTATACAACTCCACAAAAAGATGAAATAACAAGTTGGTTTTTAAGGATAAGACAGCCACGTGCTCATTCTGCTAATTTTGGTTTAATTAGACCAGAGGTTTATGAAGGAATGCCTCTTGATCCAGGGAGTGTTGACGAGGTTTCAAGACTCATTTTCAGCTTAAGGAACCCTGTTGCTTACCCAAGTCCAAAATGGGAAAGATTGGTTTACCCATTGAAAATATGTACAGATTTTTTAACAAACCATTTACCAAAGGTAGAAACCATTAAATGGTTCTTACACGGAGCAATAGTAACCTAAAATAAAAGGACGGTATTATGAAAGAAAATTTTCAATTCGCAGAAGACGGTTTTAAGGATTATGTAAACACAAAATGGGGATTTGTTGGGAAGGGTGCGAGTACCGAGAAGCATCCAAACACTTCTTCTTATTTTCATTTTTGGCTATCCAGGAAAGAAGAAAATCTTGAACTCGGGAATATTGTTGCAGCTGTTAGGGATGATGGCCACATAACATTTGGAACAGTTGTTGACTTACGCTCAACCATGGATATGCCCAATTTTCTTTCAGATTACATATCGCATGATTTTGGAAAACCAGATCAATCTTTGCCAACAGATGTTTCCGAGGTTTTGGTTGCAAAAGCAAATATTATTGGATCTACAGACAATAAAGCAAGACCTGTTACAAGAGCAAACATTTTTTATGCTAATCCTGCAGGAGTCAGGAGAGCTTTTAACATGGAAGGATACATTGAGGACAGGGGTGTCCCAATAGGGGTTATCAAGAATGGAGATGGACAATTAACACCAATTTATATAGACATTGAATTTTTATTAGGGCCAGAAGGTGCACATTTCAACATTAGCGGTATTTCTGGACTGGCAACAAAAACAAGTTTAGTTGAATTTATGTTGAAATCTGTACAAACTTTTTTCGGGAGAAATAAAGATTACCAGAAAAAAAGAATAGGGGTTGTCCTTTTTAACGTGAAAGGAAAAGATTTACTTTTCTTGGACAAAGCCAATCCTGAACTTGAAGAAAAATCTGAACAAGGTGAGTTTTATAGAAGTATTTACAAGGAACTGAATGTTCCACCAAAGCCATTTGATCAACTGCGAATATTTGCACCTTACTCATCTTCAACATCAGCAAAAGTTAACAGTTTAAGACAAGATGGTTCAGTCGAGTATTTTGTATGGGATATTCCGGAATTACGAAAATATTTGCCAGAACTTTTTGACGATGAAGACTGGGACGATAATGTCCAAGCAGCTTATGAAGACATGCTTGACATAGTCGACAAAGACGACACCATAAAAGAGTTTCCAGACTTAGTCGATTTTTTAGTTGAAGAAAGAAGGGTTATGAGGGACAGAGAGCATTGGCATGGTCATAAAAGAACAACTTTTTTCAAATTGGTTCAAAACCTAGTTACACTACCAGAACTTTTTAAAGGCTTGGTTAATGCAAGAGACATTCCAGAAAACCCACAAGACATACCTTTGGATGAATTTAAAACTGGTGATATTTATGTAATTGATATACAAGCCCTTAACGACAGAGGGCAGCAAATGGTTTTTGAAAGAGTTTTGAAAAGGCTTTTTGAGCTTGTTGAAATGAAAACCGAAGAAGAAGGGTTAGACAATATTATTGTTTTTGTCGATGAGTTAAATAAATTTGCTCCTGCAGAAAAACATACAACACTTAAAGAATCAATTATTCATGCAACAGCTAGAGGAAGGTCTCTTGGGTTAACGTTCTTTGGTGCAGAGCAGTTTGCTTCAATGATTGACAAGCAGGTTACAGATAATAGTTCAACTATATGCTACGGACGTTCTGGTCCTACAGAATTAGGACTTCCAGAATATTCTTATCTCCCAGACGAGGTTAAAAAGAAAATGGCAATTTTTCCAAAGGGAACATTGTTGTTGAAACATGCTAGATATAGTCAGCCTGTAATCATGCAGTTTCCTTATCCGCCATGTGTTCCAGGGGATATGTATCTACAGTCTCAAGAAGAGATTGATCGAGGAAGGAAAAGGGCACCAAAAACCGCTGAATGGAAGAAGAAAGGAGATGTGAAGTTTAAGTTCTAATGTTTTATCAATGCAGATATTTTGAAGCAGAAAAAGAGAACAGTTATCTTGTTTTAACTGTGACTTCAAAAACTAATCCATTAAACAATCTTTCAGACGATTTTTCCGATCACTTTAAAGAATGTATCTTGAATGCAGCCAAAGAAGAAGATCTCAAAGCAATCATATTGACAGGGAAAGGACCTGTTTTTTCAGCAGGTGCTTTTTTGCCGGAATTAATGGAACAGGATGAAGAAGGGGCTAATCGTTTAGCACAGAAAGGAGCTGATATCTGGGGCCTCATGGAGAGCATTCCGTTAATTACTTTGGCAGCAGTTAACGGACTTTGTTTTGGTGGAGGTTTAGAACTATCTTTATGTTGCGATTTCAGAATTGCTAGTACACGTGCAAAGTTTGGCCAAACTGAAGTTAACTTAGGGCTTATCCCTGGTTGGGGCGGAGGACAGAGGTTGGTGAATCTTCTAGGAAGAACGAAAGCCCTTGATTTGGTTTTAAGTGGTCGTCAATTCAGAGCTGACGAGGCTTTTGAGTTAGGGCTTGTTCAGAAGGTTTCAAAGCCAAAAGAGCTGCTAGAAGATGCAAAGACTTTTTTGACTCCCTACATTTCAAAGAACAGGGAAACCATTGCTTTGGCAAAAAAATCTGTAGGTTTGCAGCTGAAGATATCTCAACAAGATGCTCTAAAAGAAGAACCTGCACTTTTTGGTCGTTCTTGGACACTTAAAGAAACAAAAAAAACTATAAATGATTTTGTTAACAAAAACCCTCCAAAAAAATAAAATATTTTTGCAGCCATGATTAATGACGGCTTATTAACGGTTCTTTTCCTACTTTTATCAGGAGGAATTCTTGCTTACATGGGGGATCTTGCAGGAAGAAGATATTCAAAGACTAGAAAAAGGCTTTTTGGTCTTCGTCCAAAATATGCCTCCGCTCTGTGGGCCGGTGTTGTTGGTGTTGGCGTTTCTGCTTTCATCTATGGATTGCTATCTTTCGTCAGCAGTGATTTTCAAGATGCAATTTTTAGAATTCAGAGTATAAAAAAAGAACTCCAAACAAGTTCCGCAAAGTTAGCAGAAACAGAAAAAACATATGAATTATTACAAGATTCTTATAGATTTTTAGATGACAATATCAAGATATTAACGCAGCAACTAAACGATAGCAACAAGCAGGTAGAGAATCTATATCTTCAAAAGACAAATCTTGAATTAGAAATTATCAATTATTCAGAAACAGCAAAAGGGTTAACTATACAGATAAAAGAACTCGAAGAAGGAAGAGGACAATTAATCAAAGATCTCGAATCTAGAGAAAATCAAGTTGAGATATTGAAAGAGGAAGAAAGCACATTAAATGAAAATATATCAGATTTAACTGTAACTCTAAATAGAACACAGTTAGAACTTGAAGAAAGGAATGAACAACTTGCTTTGCTTAAGGAAGACGTTTTACAAGTTACAGCAGCTTTAAATGCTGCAGAAGTTAGAGCCTCTGAAGGGACTTTGGTTTTTGTAAAAAGTCAAGAGTTAAAAAGATTTATGATTCCTGAAAATCTTGATCCAGCTTTTATAGAAAGTTACCTCAAAGACAGTTTTAAAAAACTCATTGAAGACACAGAGCTTTTAGGGGTTAGCTTTGCTTTTGAAACAGAAGAGAGCCTGACATCAAAAGCGATTGCAGAAAAAGAAAATGGTAATTATTTTTTAAGAATAATAGCAAATTCAAATGTTTTTGCAGGAGACGCGATAAAGGTTGATTTTAATTGGGTTCCAGTACAGGAAATTTTTCAAGAAGGAGAAATTTTATTGGATCGTTTTTTTTCGGACACCTCATCATTAGAAAACAATTATCTTTTTTTAGAGGATTTGCTGGAATCGATAGAAGATATAGCCAAGAAAAGAGGAGTTTTCCCTGATATAAAAACTCAAAAACGAGTTTTTTTCCCTTCTTGGAAATTGACAAACAGGGCAGCAGAAATGGCAATTTTTTCAGAAGGGGTTTTAGTTTCAGTTCATATTGTAAAAACTGTTTATAATTTTGAATCTTTGTCTAAAATAGAAATCACACTCGAAGGAAAATAGAATGCTTAAACACATAACAACTCCAATCTTTTATCCAAATGCAAACCCTCATCTAGGGCATGCCTATACTAGCATTGCAGCGGACATGATTTGTAGGTTTCAACGTCTTAATAATAAAAAAATGATCATGACTACAGGAACTGACGAACATGCTGAAAAGATAGAAAAAATTGCTAAAAAAAACAATCTTTCAGCTAGAGATTTTGTTGAAAAGATGCGTCCAAAATGGCATAAGCTTATGGATCATCTCGGTGTTGGCGATCACCAGTTTATACATACGGATGACAAAACCCATCATGAAGATGTAAAAAGGCTTTTTATGATTTTAAAAGAGAGGGGAGAGGTTGAGAAAGGGGTTTATGAGGGTTGGTACAACCTTCGAGAAGCACGGTTTGTTCCAGAAATGGAAGCAAAAAAGAGCAATTATCTAGATTCCGAAACAGGGGACCCTTTAGAGAAGGTAAAAGAAGATGCTTGGTTTTTCCCACTATCAAAATGGGCATCAAAAGTCGCCGATTATATTGAGGAAAATCCAACATTTGTTAATCCGGAAGGCAGAAGAAAAGAAATACTTGCAAGATTGCGAGGAGATGTTGAAGATCTTTGTATATCAAGACCGAAAAAAAGATTAAATTTTGCTGTTTCGATTCCAGGAGATGAAGAAAATGTTTTTTATGTTTGGTTCGATGCATTAACAACTTATCTTTCGGGGGTTGATTGGGAGCGATCAGATAATTGGGAAGAGAGATGGAAAGGCACATTTCATCTTTTAGCGAAAGATATTCTTTGGTTTCATGCAGGGGTTTGGCCGGCATTGTTGATGGCTGCAGGAATACCCTTGCCAAAAGGGATGTTTGTACATGGTTATTTAACTGTAGGTGATACAAAAATGTCAAAGAGCTTAGGAAATGTTATTGATCCTTTTAAAATCACAAAAAACCTTGGTTTGTACGAAGAAGATTCGTTGCGTTTTTTTTGTATTTATTCAATTCCATTCGGAAGCGATGGGGCAATTACAGCAGAACAGTTTTTCAATTTTTACAATTCTTTTTTAGCAAATGAACTGGGTAATTTAGTTCATCGATCTTTATCAATGATAGACAGGTATCTCGATTGTGAAATTTCAGATATAAAAACAGCAGATAAAGATTATTTAAAAGAGAAAACTAAACATATTGAAAATTGGCATTCTGGTTTTGAGTCTCTAAACATTAGAAACTCAATGGATTCAGTTTTGAATTTGGTCAGATGGGGACATAAATATTTAGATCAAATGGAGCCTTGGAATTTACATAAAAACAATGAAAAAGAAAAACTCAATAATGTATTTTTTAATATCAGTGATGCCATTTTGACAATTGGAAATATGTTGAATCCGCTTTTACCAAGAACTTCAGCAAAAATTTTAGAAATTTTTAATTCCGAAGCATCTCTTCCAGAAAAAGATACATGTTTCAAAAACCCAGTTAAAAATTTAAAATCATTTGAACAACTTTTCCCAAGATTCGATTCAGAAAAAACTATAAAGACAAAGGAGGAAAAAATGGAAAAAGAAAATGCCACGATAGACATAAAAACTTTCTTTAATACAAAGTTGGTGGTAGGGACTATTTTATCGGGAGAAAAACACCCAAATGCTGACAAGCTGCTTGTTTTCAAGGTTGATACTGGAGAAGCCTCCCCAAGGCAGATTGTTGCGGGTTTAGCTGGACATTATGACCCCAATGATCTAGTCGGGAAACAGGTTGTTGTTGTTTCCAATCTTGCTCCAGCCAAGTTAAGAGGGAAGATTAGTGAAGGCATGATACTTTGTGCAGACGACAATGGCCCGGTAGCATTGCATCCTCAAAGAAAGGTTGTAAATGGAACGATAGTGAAATGAAAGTTGTAATAACAAGAAAATTGCCAGGGGATGCTGAATTAAAGATCAAAAATTCTTCACATGATGTATGGGTTTATGAGGGAGATGCAGCAATCCCAAGAGAACTGCTGTTGGAAAAAGTCGAAAATGCTGATGCCATCATAACTTTGCTAACAGACAAAGTTGATTCAGAGCTTTTAGACAAGGCAAAAAATCTTAAAGTAGTTGCTAATTATGCTGTTGGTTTTGACAACATAGATATTAAAGAATGTAGAAAAAGGGGTGTTGTTTGCACAAATACTCCTGATGTTTTAACACAAGCTACTGCTGATCTCACTTGGGCATTGTTGATGTCATCTGCAAGAAGGATTGTTGAAGGGCACAAAATGACTGAAGCGGGACAATACAAGGGATGGGCTCCTGATTTATTAATTGGGCAAGATGTTTGGGGTTCTACTTTGGGGATTTTTGGAGCCGGAAGAATAGGCAGAGCCGTTGCCGAAAGAGCACAGGGTTTCAATATGCAGGTTATCTATACAGACGAGTTTAATTGGAAAGAGGGCGAAGAAAACCTAGGAGCAAAAAAAGTTGATTTCGAAACACTCCTAAAGGAAAGTGATTTCTTGAGCCTCCATGCTCCCTTACTTTCTTCAACTGAAAAAATCTTTAATTTTAATGCTTTCAAAAAGATGAAGAAAACTTCTATATTGTTAAATGCTGCAAGAGGAGGCTTGATTGATGAGCCTGATTTGTATAGGGCAATAATTGAAGGGGAAATTTTAGGTGCAGGGTTGGATGTTTATGATCCAGAACCCCCTGAAAAAAACAACCCTTTGCTTTATTTGGATCAGGTAGTTTTAGCTCCGCATACAGGGAGTGCTTCTGTCAATTCGAGAAATGGAATGGCAGATTTGGCTGCACAGAATGTTATTAACGTTTTGTCAGGCATTGATCCGGTTACTCCTATTAAGGGTTGATTCTTGAGAAGGTTTTTCGAAAAAATACTACTTTATCTCGCATTTTTTTTAGTGAGATTGGTGCCATTTAAAAAAGGTTATCTTTTGGGAGATTTTTTTTTCAATATCCTTTGGCCATTACTTAAAAACGAAAGACATAGAGCTTTAAAGAGGATGAAAAAAGTCCTAGATGAAGATCTTGATTGTGAAGAGGTTCTGAAAAAAAGTTTTAAAAATCTAACATATACAATGGTCGAAGTTTTTTATATGAATCTTTATGGAACAGATTTTTTTAATTTAGTAACAATTGAAAAAAAAGGATTCGAAAATTTGAAATTTGTCAAAAAAGGGGGATTGTTAATAGCAGCACATTATGGAAATTGGGAGATGGTTGGAGGTCTTTTTGCAAGACACATAAAACCGCAAAGGCTTATTGCTATCGGGAGAGCTCAAAACAATAGTGTATTGAACGATCTTGCACTAAAAATGAGGGCAAGTCTTGGAATGATAAACTTAACAAGACATTGGAGGGATTTGGCAAAAATTTCTAAAGAAATGAAAAACGGCTCTATTGTCGGATTGGTTTCGGATCAACATTCTGCGAAAGGGGTTGTTGTTGATTTTATGGGAAGGAAAGCTAAAGCTTTTTCAGGGCCGTTTCGGCTTTCTTCTAAGTTCGGTTGTTTTTCTGTCGTATCTATTGTCAGACGTTTGAGTTGGGGTAATTTCGAATGGGTTATAGAAAAACCTCTCAAATTAGGAGAATTTCAAGAGACAGAAGGAGTTCAAAAATACTCTAACAGCATTGTTCAAATAATAAAAAAAGATCCAACTCAATGGCTTTGGTTACACAATAGATGGAAGGTAGGTTAATTAAAATATAACTATGTTCAAAAAAACTTCTTCAAAATTTTTAATTGCAGGACCTTGTTCGCTGGAAAGCAAAGAGTTATCTTTCAATGTTGCTTCGAAGGTAAAAGAAATAAGTGAAAAATTTGAATTACCTGTAATTTTCAAAGGGAGTTGGGATAAAGCGAATAGAACCTCAGCAACTTCCTATAGAGGTTTAGGGCTCGATGAAGGTTTAAAGGTTTTAGAAGCAGTGAAGCAAGAATTTAACATCCCGGTTGTCACAGATGTTCATGAAACACATCAGGTAAAAAGCGTTTGTTCGATTGTTGATGTCGTTCAGGTTCCAGCATTTCTTTGTCGTCAGACCGACTTGTTGTCGGAATGTGGCAAACATGCTGAGATTGTGAATGTTAAAAAAGGACAATTCATGCATCCAGAAGACATGAAATATGCAGTTGACAAAGTTAAACATGGGGGAGATGCAGAGGTTCTTCTTTGCGAGAGAGGGTCTTCTTTCGGATACAAGAATCTTGTTGTTGACATGAGAGGAATTGCTATCATGAAAAAATATGCAAATGTTGTTTTTGATGCAACTCACTCTGTACAGCTCCCAGGTGGAGGAGACGGAAAAAGTTCTGGCGAAAGACATTTTGTTGAACCGTTGGCAAAAGCAGCCTTGGCTTCAGGGGCTGTAGGTCTTTTTTTAGAAACTCATCCAGATCCAGATAATTCAATGAGTGATGGCCCCAACATGATTCCATTGGAAGAGTTAGAGGGCTTGATTGAAAGACTGTTGCCTTATTGGGGCTAATTGAATACAGGTTGTTTATATAAAAAATTATTTAAACTGAGACAGGCTCAAGAGTTCAACATCCTTGCTCATGTAATGTTTTTTCATCACTTCTTTTAAAGAATAATCTGTACTGATGTATTTCTTGTTGCAGTCGCTGAAAACCGTAGATATAACACCATCAAAATTCTGTTTTTCAGCAAGTTTGATTGCTCCTAGAAGATTTGCCCCCGAGGATATTCCAACTCCAAGACCTAGTTTTTTGAATATCATTTGTGCCATGATTATTGCATCTCCATCCCAGACATTTATGATTTCATCAAGCCATTCAAGATTGACAATTTCGGGGATAAATTCATCACTGATGCCTTGAATTCTGTGTTTTCCATTTTTTTCTCCAGTTGTTAAAGTGGGAGAATTTGCAGGTTCAAGAGGATTGATGGAAATATTTTTTATATTTTCTGTAAGGTATTTTCCAACACCCATGACAGTACCCCCTGTTCCAACACCTGCGACAAAGCCAGTTGGAGGCATCCCCACCTTGTCCATTTGGGAAAGTATTTCAGGCCCTGTTGTCAGGTAGTGAGCTTCTACATTTGCTTGATTTGAAAACTGTTTTGGCAAAAATACATTTTTCTCTTGTTCTGCATATTTTTCCGTTAAAGATATACTGCCCAAGAACCCTCCTTCTTTCCTAGAGACAGAAATAATTTCAGCACCATACTTTTTCATTCTTTCTACTCGTTCAGCACTCATCCAGTCAGGCATGTATATTTTGACTCTATGACCAAGCTGACTTCCAATTCCAGCAAAAGCAATGCCAGTGTTGCCGCTAGTTGCTTCTGCTATAACGGAATTGGTTGAAATTTGATCTTTTTGATAAGCTTTTTCAATAATGTGTATTGCCATTCTGTCTTTGATACTGCCCGTAAGGTTTAAGGCTTCAAATTTTGCCCATATCACCATAGGTTTGTTTTTGTATTTGAGCTTTATTTTTAAAAGAGGTGTTTTTCCAATCTTTTTCTTTAGAGATGATATTTTCCCTTTTGTTTTTGAGGCAAGAATTGTGTTCTTCATAACGAAATCATCAACCCCAGAATCCTTTTAAGGCCTTGTTAAAAAGGACCTCTTTCCCTTTTCTGGAATAGTCAATTTTATCTTTGGAAAATACTTTTTTGCCATGTACCCAAACAGTTTCCGGCCATCCGATTATTTTTTCTCCATCCCATGGAGACCAGCCTGTTTTCGTTTTTTGTTCATTGTTTTTTATTGTTTTTTCCTTGTTTAAATCAATCAAAACCAAATCAGAGTCATAGCCGTCTTGAATTTTCCCTTTCTTCAAAATATTCCAAACTTTTGCGGGATTTTTTGACATCTTTTCAACAACCGTTTTTAGGTCAAGGGTACCTTTGTTTACTTCATTTAACATTAAAGGAAGTGAATTTTCAACACTTGGGATACCTGAAGACGACTTTGGATATTTTTGATTTTTTTCTTCAAGAAGGTGTGGAGCGTGGTCTGTTGCTATAACTTGGATAGTACCGTCTTTCAAACCTTCAAAAAGAGCTTTTCTGTCTGAATGTTTTTTTATTGATGGGTTGGTTTGAATCAGTGTTTTCAATCTAGGGTAATCCTTTTCAGTAAACATGAGATGAGGGATGCAAGCTTCAGCAGTTATCAGGTTTTGATGATTTTTTACGATTTCTATCTCTTCTTTTGTTGAAAGGTGCAATATGTGAATTTTTTTATTAGTTTTTTTTGCTAAAGCTGTTATTTTTTGTGTACAAGAAATTGCAGCATTCCTATCTCTTATTTTTTTATGTATCGATGGATCTTTGTTTTCTCGTATTTCTTTTTCAAATTTCACCAAGTTTTTTTTAATAATACTTTCTTCTTCGCAATGTCCAGCAATCGGTAATTTCGTTTCTGTGAATATTCTTTCAAGAACATCTAAATCTTCAACAAGCAAATCCCCAGTGCTGGACCCAAAAAAGATTTTTATTCCAGGGGTTCTAGTTGCTTTTTTCAACTCTTCAAGATTGTTATTTGTTGCACCTATGAAAAAACCATAATTTACGATACTTTTTTTAGAAGCAATTTTCAACTTCTCAAGAAGAGCAGTCCTGGTTGTTGTTGAGGGGATCGTGTTTGGCATTTCTAGATAGGTTGTTACTCCCCCTTGTGCACATGCTCTACTTCCAGAAAATATGTCTTCTTTATGGGTTAATCCAGGTTCTCTGAAATGAACCTGATCATCTATAACCCCAGGGATTAGATGAAAGCCATTACCTCGTATCACTTCATCTGCATTCGTGGATTTAGCTGCATCACAAGTGATAATTTTGGATTCGTCAAACAGTATGTTTGTTTTTAAAATTTCATTTTCAAGGATGCAGGTTACATTTTTGACCAAAGTTCTCACTCTTTCAATTCTATTGACAGTTTATTAGGTGGCTGTAGGTAATAAAATGACTTAAACAATGGCTTATCTATTTTTTGATACAGAGACAACAGGTTTTCCTAGAAAAAAAGAACCGCTTAACAGTTCATCCCAGCCACATCTTGTCCAACTTGCTGCAATTCTTTATGATAAAGAATTCAACAAAATCGAAAGTTTTTGTGAAATAATTTACCCTCAAGGAAGAATTCTCAAAAAAGAAATTTCCTGGATCATTCCTGAAGAGACAGCTAAAATACACAGGATCACACAAGCCAGAGCCGTAAGCGAGGGGAAGAACATCCATGAAGTTATTTCGAAATTCAGTAATTTATTAAAATCTTCCAAAACCCTCATTGCTCATAACATCGATTTTGATTTGAAAATTTTAGAAATTGCTTTTATACGAGTTGGTATGGATTTAAGTTTACCAAAAAACTTACTTTGTACTATGAAAACAACAACTGACATTTGTCAAATACCAAATACAAAATCATGGGGAGGTTTATATAAATGGCCGAGTCTTTCAGAGTTGCATAGGCATTTATTTCAAAAAGAATTCGAAGGGGCTCACGATGCTCTTGTTGATGTTGAGGCTACAGCTCGTTGTTTTTTTGAGTTAAAAAATAAAAATTTAATTTAGTTTTTTTATTTTTTTCTTGTTTTTTATAGAAGCTTTACAAAGTCCTTTAAACAACGGGTTTGGCCTTAAAGGTCTACTTGTGAATTCCGGATGGAATTGACTTGCTATCATGAATGGGTGATTTTTTATTTCTGCAATTTCCACAAGAAAACCATCAGGAGAAAGTCCACTAAAAACCATTCCTTCATCTTCCATTTGCGATTTCCAATTATTGTTTACTTCCCATCTGTGCCTATGACGTTCATTTACAGTATTTTTTTCGTAAAGAGATTTTGCCAATGTCCCCTCTTTGATAGAAGCAGGGTAATTTCCTAAACGCATCGTCCCTCCTTTGTATCTGATCATTTCTTGTTCTTCTAGAAGGTCGATTACAGGGAATGGAGTTTTTAGATCTGCTTCAGTGCTGTTCGCATCTTTTAAATTACAAACATTTCTCGCAAATTCGATAACCATCACCTGAAGACCCAAACAAAGTCCTAAATAAGGAATTTTATTTTCTCTACACCATTGAGAAGTTTGTATTTTCCCTTCCATTCCACGGCTATCAAAGCCTCCCGGAACAACCACTCCATCTAAATCACTTAAATTAGACTTCGCATCTTTTTGGTTTTTTATTGATGAAGAGTTTATCCATTTAATTTTTACTCTGTGGTTTTCTGAAGCAGCTGCATGAACCAATGCTTGATAAACTGATTTATAAGCATCTTCTAATGTTACATATTTTCCAACTATGCCGATGTTTATTTCTTTTTCTGCAGCGACAACGGTTTCAACATAATTTGCCCATTTCTCTAATTTCGGAGTTCTTTGTTCAAGGCCAAGCCTTTTTTCTAATATCTGAGGGAGTCCTTCCCCTTCAAAAAGCAAAGGTATTCTGTAGATGCTATCTGTATCAATTCCTTGTATAACTGCATTTTTCGGGACATCACAAAACAATGCGATCTTTTCTCTAACAGAGTTGTTGATTGGTTTTGTTGTTCTCGTTATGATGATATCTGGTTGAATCCCAGCACCCCTTAATTCCCTTACAGTTTGTTGTGTTAGTTTTGTTTTTATTTCACCTGCTGTTTCTACATAAGGCAAATATGAGAGATGTATATATGCTACATTTTCACTTCCTTCATCTTTTTTGAATTGCCTTATTGCTTCCAGGAATGCAGAACTTTCTATATCTCCTACAGTTCCACCAAGTTCTACCAATAAAATCTCATGATTCATCCCAGCTTCTTTTATTAATGATTTAATTTCATTTATTACATGGGGGATAACTTGAACCGTGGCTCCCAAATATTCTCCACGTCTTTCTTTCTCCAGAACTCTCTTGTAAACTCTTCCAGCAGTTATGTTGTTTTTTTGTTCCAGGTTTATATCTAAAAACCTTTCATAATGACCTAAATCAAGATCTGTTTCAGCCCCATCTTTGGTTACATAAACTTCCCCATGTTGATACGGACTCATCGTTCCTGCATCAACATTTAAGTAAGGATCAACTTTTACCACTGAAACATTCCAATTTCGGGCCTTTAAGAGAGAGCCTATTGTTGCTGATGTTATTCCCTTTCCAAGGGCTGATAGGTTTCCACCAGTTATAAATATGTACTTCATTTTTTTAATTTCTTCTTTGCTTTTTCCCAATCGTCTAAAAATGCTTTTAAGCCAATGTCGTTTAGAGGGTGTTTCAAAGCTTTTGTCAAAAGGGAATATGGACATGTTGCTATATGCGCACCGACCTTTGCAGATTCTTCAAGATGTTGTGGAGATCTCAAACTTGCTGAAATGATTTTGCAATCCAGTCCATTTTCCTCAACATAATTTACACAATCTTCGACTAAACCAATACCGTCCGCTCCGATATCATCAAGTCTTCCTACAAACGGAGATATGTAATTTGCTCCTGCTTCGGCAGCTAATATTCCTTGATTCAACGAAAATATCAAAGTTGCATTTGTCGGGATTCCTAGTTTTCTAAGTTCGGAAAGTGCTTTTAAGCCTTCTTCAGTGGTTGCAACTTTAACAACAACATTATTTCCCCATTCTCGGTATTTTTTTCCTTGTTCAACAATCACTTCCGCATCATCTTTTAGCGTCTCTACCGAAACAGGTCTGTTGCCCATAATTGCTAAAACCTCCGAAACAGCTTCTTGATAATCTCTACCAGTTTTTGCTATTATGCTTGGGTTTGTAGTTACTCCACGCAGTATTCCCCATTTGTCTATTTCCTTAATTTGATTTATGTCTGCAGTATCTAAATAAAAATCCATATTAATTTCTCCTTGATATTGATTTTTTTGTCGATTCAACAATTTTGTCAACAGTTAAACCCATAAGGCTCATCAATTCTTCGGGTTTTCCGGATTGTCCGTATTTGTCTTTCACACCTACATTTTCTATTGGAATTGGAAACTCTTTTCCTAAACATTCTGAAACAGCTCCAGCCAAACCCCCTATCACCGAATGATCTTCGACAGTTACTGCACAACCGCATAATTTCGCTTTTTCAATTACCAGTTGTTCATCTAGCGGTTTGAGTGTATGCATGTCAATTACTGTAGTTTTTATCCCTTCTTTTTCTAATATTTCAGCTGCTTCAATAGATCTTGAAACCATAATTCCACAAGCAAATATAACAGCATCGTTTCCATCTCTATGAACGATACCTTTTCCTATTTTTATTTGATCTTTTTTCCCTTCATAGAGCCTCGGAATTTTATTTCTCGTTGTTCTCATGTAGGAAGGGTTTTCGTGAAAGGCTAGCTGAACTGTCAGTTCTTCAGCAGAAATATCATCTGCAGGATGAATTACGGTGATATTTGGTAATGATCTAAAAATTGCTAAATCTTCAACAGACTGTGCAGAACTTCCATCTTCTCCTGTATGCATTCCGCCATGGCTTCCGCAAAGATGAACATTCAATTCAGGACGACAAACCCCATTCCTCATTTGCTCAAAAGCTCGTTCGCTAAATATTGCAAAAGTGCTTGCAAAAGGAATGTACCCAGAAGATGCAAAACCAGCAGCCACTAAAACCATGTTTTGTTCTGATATACCTACACAAAAAGTTCTTTCAGGATGTTCTTTTCTGAACCAACAACTTTTTGTTGATTTTCCCAAATCAGCTTCCAAGACTACAACTTTTTGATTTTCTGCAAGTCTAAGAAGAGCATTTCCATATCCATCTCTAGGAGCAGCTAGATTCATCCGTTTATCTCCTCCAAGGCTTGTTTTAGTTGTTCTTTATTTGCAGCAGCACCATGAAATGCAGGGTTGTTTTCCATAAAACTAACACCTTTTCCTTTTACCGTTTTTGCAATAACTATTGCAGGCTTATCTTTCACAGAATCAAGCCAGGAAATACTGTCCATTATTTCTGAATGACAATGTCCATCTATTTTTTTCACTTCCCAACCAAAAGCTTCCCATTTTTTTGATATATCACCCATTAGCATTTGGTTATCGCAGAAATCATCATTTTGTATACCGTTGTTGTCCAAAAATACTTTTAGGTTACCGAGATTGAAGTTCGATGCAGACATTGCTGCTTCCCAAACCTGTCCCTCTTGAATCTCGCCGTCCCCAATTAAAACAAAAACAGTACGATTTGATTTTTCCATTTTTCCTGCAAGTGCACAACCAATACCGAAAGATAGACCCATCCCCAAAGATCCAGCAGAAAAATCTACACCAGGAGTCCACTTGCTATCAACATGCCCTTGGCAAATTCCTCCCATTTGTCGAAAATTGTCCATATCTTCATCTGTGATGAAATCCATTTCTCTAAGAGCTGCATACATTCCGGGACTTGCATGTCCTTTACTCATCACAAACCTATCCCTGTCTTCCCATTCAGGATTTTTGGGATCAACCCTTAGTCTTGTTGCATACAGGCATACCAATATATCTATTGCAGATAGAGATCCTCCAGGATGTCCGGAGTTAGCTTTTGATGTCATTTTGAGGATGTGACTTCGGCATTTTTTTGCCATTTCTTGGGTTTGATTTTCTTTAGGGTTTTCGTTGATGTTGGAGCCCATACTTGCAATCATTATGGGATGATATTCTAGCACCTATAAATATTATTTAATAATATTTAGTTTGGATTTTACTTCTTTTCAGCAGTAAAAGAATCAATCATTTCAAAAATATCTTCAAAGCATTCCTGTTCTTTTTCAAGTTCTTTTTTTGAAAGTTTTGACAGAACATACCTCGAGAGATCTTCTTGATTTTTAAATTTACCAACACCAATCTTGATTCTCGCCAATTCTTTTGTTCTCAGTTTCAAGATGGTGTCTTTCATCCCATTGTGGCCACCTGCACTTCCCTTTTCTCGGAATTTGACTGTACCTTGTTCAAAGTTGATATCATCAAGAAGAATCAGGATGTTTTTGTTTTCAATTTTTAGATAATTCTTTATCCTCAAAATAGCCGAACCCGACAAGTTCATGAAAGTAGAAGGCTTGAATAACATGATTCCGTTTTTTTTTGCGGAAAGACCGTTTATTTTCTTGATTCCGAAAAAACCATACTTTATTTTGGACCAGTCAGGATACCCAAATTTTTCCCTAAACTTATCTAATGCTCGAAATCCAGCATTGTGCCTTGTTTCCTGATATCTATCTCCCGGATTACCGAGAGCCACTATTAGAAATCTTACTGACGACAGATTACTGTGTTTCCATGTTGGGCTATCTCTATACCATCTGGGATTGACAGATCTTTGATTCTGAGTTTATCACCCTCTTTCAACCCTGTAGTAGAGAATTTAATAGTCCCAGGCATTATTCCAGCCGGTCCCGTAAGCTTGATGGCTTTGACTTCCATATAGAAACCTTTTGACCTTTGAAGATCCCATTCCCCTGAAGGGAGCAAGAAAACCTTTTTGGTTATAACCTCTTCAGGTTTTACAAGCCACAAGTCAACATGTTGCAATTTTCCATCGAAATAATGGTTTTGGATTTCGTTAAAAACAGCTGTACCTTTGTTTTTACCATCCAATTCAACCTCAACAACCTGAGTTGTTTTATAGATGTTTTTCAGTGCTGTCATAACATTTTCCTTGCCAGCTTCAAAGGTAATTGATTCAGTGTCTTTCCCATACAGTACACCAGGGACAGAACCCTCTTTTCTCAACTTCCTCAAAGCGGATTTTCCGCTACCTTTTCTAGATTTAATTGATATCTTGTTACTCATAACTATTTCCTCAACCCAAGAGTCTTGATAAGTGTTTCGTATCTTGAGACGTTTTTTCTCTTGAGATAATCAAGCAGATCTCTTCTCTTCTGAATCATCGCTAAGAAACCTTTCTTGCTGTGGTTGTCTTTTCGGTTGTCTTTAAGGTGATCAGTCAGTTGATTTATCCTGTAGGTTAGCAATGCTATCTGCACTTCAGGACTGCCTGTATCTCCTTTCTTGATTGCAAAGTCTTTGATTATCTTTGACTTTATTTTTGCTTCAATATTCATAATTTCCTCCATTGCCACGACATAACTCGACATCCCTGCCCAGTTGTAAGCGTAGCTCCTCAATGTTTTCGAATTCTACCTCTTCTCTTATTTTTTTTTCAAGAAACAATGTCACTTTTTGGTTATATATGGTTTTTTTAAAGTCGATAACATGTGCTTCCAGGTGCATTTCGGTTTCCTTGAACGTCTTCCTGGTGCCATAATTCACTGCGGCCCTGTAGGTTTTCCTGTTTATCATCACCTCTGCAGAATAGACTCCGGATGCAGGCATTTGCTTGAATTTTCCAGCTTCCCCCAAACTGATGTTTGCTGTCGGGAACCCGATGCCCTCTCCGCGCCCGGAACCCTTTACGACATTCCCGGAAATGGAATACTTCCTGCCCAGCAGGCGATTTGCCTCCTCCATTTCGCCATTTGCAATCTTCTCTCTCACCAGGCTGCTGCTCACCTTCTGCCCCATTTCCTCAATGTCGTCAAAGACATGGAGTGATGCCCCTGAGCCTTTCGCCCATTTCTCCAAATCGGGGATACCGCCCTTTCTTCCTTTCCCAAAACGAAAATCCCTTCCCACTGAAACGCTTGATGCATTGATTTGCCCCAATAGCATTGTCAGGAATTCCTCTGGCTCCAATGATGCAAGGCTGTCGTCAAATCTCAAGATCCACAGGTCTGTCAAATCGGTACCATTCAGTATTTCCAGCTTTTCCATCAGGGATGTCAGTTCCCTGAAGCCATCTTTGTTGAAATGTTGGTTCGGGTGCGGGGAAAAGGTGATCAAGAGGGATTTTTCAGCCTTCTTGGAGGTTTCCCTGATTATTTCCTGGTGTCCCTTGTGAACACCGTCATAAGACCCTATTGCGACAGCATAGGGGCCCTCATTTGGCGCTTCCTTGTTGTTCCAGATTCTCATCATGATTTATTCTACGAAAACTTCTTCTGCCCTGATAGGTACACTGATAGAATTCCGACAAGCATGGAATGGCCGCCAAAAAGAGATGATCTTGAAAAGACCCTGGTTGAATGGGTTCCCTCTTTTGGCTTGAGGAGGCACATGTATTCGGTTGAGGCTGCCGTTCGTGGTTACGCCGAAAGGCACAATGAGGATCCCGACAGCTGGGGTGCT
>CAYFJE010000007.1:0-21511 GCA_964343345.1 uncultured bacterium | reverse complement strand
AGAGCAACTTGGATAACTCTAAGATTACTCTTTACCTGGGAT
Source organism: uncultured bacterium (assembly GCA_964343345.1). Taxonomy (GTDB): domain Bacteria; phylum UBP7; class UBA6624; order UBA6624; family UBA6624; genus UBA6624. The sequence goes on along the minus strand of CAYFJE010000007.1, from coordinate 21,469 downwards.
TCCATAGCTTTCTCTTTAACTCTAATAAAGTTAGGTAGAGCAATTGCTATAAGAATACCGATGATAACGATAACAACTAACAACTCGATTAGGGTAAAACCCTTGTTTCGATTCATCGAAATACCTCCTAAAAATTGAGATTTAATCCCGACTGATAAATCAGCAGGAATAAGACATTTAGAACAATCCTCTTTAGAGGATAAAAAATTAAAAATTTTACTAATTATCATCAGAACAAATCCACAATACTAAATACAGGCAAATACAGAGCCACAACAATGACTCCGACAATGACTCCTATAACCATAATCATAATAGGTTCTATAAGGCTTGCCAACTGTTCAACAGTTGCATCAATTTCTTCATCATAGAAATCAGCAACCTTGTGAAGCATAGATTCAAGGTTACCAGCCTCCTCTCCAACAGCGACCATGTTGTATACCATTGCTGGAAAAACACCTGTTCTTCTCATTGGAATACTGATCGCCTCCCCTTCTCTAACCCTGTCTCTTATGTAATCAACCGTTTTTTCAATAACATGATTATCAGCAGTCGTCTTTGTTACATCCAAAGACTCCATCAATGTAACACCTGACTGTATTAATGTCCCTAGAGTTCTAGTGAATCTAGAGACACCAACCATCCTAGAAAGCTTCCCAAAAATAGGAATTCTCATGATGAGCCCATCTAATAAAATATGTCCCCATTTTGTTTTTCTGAAAAGATAAAAAAGCCAAATTGCAATTAATGGTAACGGAATCAACAGAGGATTCGCAATTATCCAGTCGGAAGCATCCATGAGAGTTTGCGTCATTGCAGGGAGAGGTGTTTTTCCTTCTGAAATCTCCTCGAAAAAAGAAGCGAATTGAGGAACAATGAACAATAAAATTCCCATAGTAATCAAGAATGCAGCAATGATAACGAAAAGGGGATAAGACATGGCTGCTTTGATTTTGTGTCTAAGCTTTAATTCTTTTTCAAAAAATGTTGCCATTCTTTCCAGAACATCTTCAAGGACACCTCCAATCTCTCCAGCCCTTACCATAGATCTGAAGAAAGGAGAAAATGCTCTCTTGTGTAAACCCATGGAATTATGCAAAGTTTCTCCAGCTTGTATCTTTTTCCTAAGGTCAGCAAGGATGTCTTTGAAGTAGGGAAACTCTGCCTGTTCTTCAAGGGTAGAAAGTGCTCTTGCCAAGGTAAGCCCTGCAGAAACAAGTAAAGCGAACTGTCTGCTAAATATTGTTAGCACTTTTAAACTAACAGGCTGAGCGCTACGTAATTTCTTGAGGAATTTACTTTCTTTTTGCTCTCTTATCCTAATGACGGTAAGGCTCTCAGCTTGAAGAGCATCAATTACAGTTTGAGCGGTATCCGCAGTAAGCTTCCGAGTAATCGTCTTTCCAGACGAATCGCGCGCAGTAAACAAAAATACAGGCATAAATTAAATGCTAAGAACCTTGGCGCGAAAGAGACTCAGCCTTTCGATTATACCTAAAACTAAGAAAAATATCAACCCCCCTACATAGTAGGGGATTTATTGAGGAATAAACTCCGCAGTTGGTTCGCTATCAGAATCAGCTTCTTCTCCAGAAGCTTCTTCAATCTCTGCTTCTTTTGCAGCTATCAAATTTCTCAATTCCTTTGGGCTGTGGCACCTTGACATAGCTGTTTCTAGAGTGATTAAGTTGGCAAAATAATAATCCCGCAAACATTGATCCATCGTTTGCATACCTTCCTTCTTATGTGTCATCATCGTCGAAGGAATCTGATAAATCTTCCCTTCCCTTATGAGATTTCTGACAGCAGGAATTCCGACCATCATTTCAAAAGCGGCCAAACGACCCGGTCTATCTGCCCTTTTCAAAAGTGTTTGAGACATGATTATCTGAATACAGTTTGCAAGCTGAGCTCTTACCATCTCCTGCTGTTCTGCAGGAAAAACATCAATAATCCTGTCTATAGACATTGGAGCATTGATGGTGTGAATTGTAGCAAAGACCAAATGCCCAGTTTCAGCTGCTGTTATTGCTGCTGCAATTGTTTCTAAATCTCTCATCTCACCAACAAGAATGATATCTGGATCTTGCCTCAAGACCCTCTTCATAGACTCTGCAAAAGAAAAAGAATCGACTCCAATTTCTCTTTGATTAACGATTGATTGTTTATGCTTGTGAGAAAACTCAATAGGGTCCTCAAGTGTGACAATGTGTTTGTGGCTCACATCGTTAATGTGATTCAACATTGCAGCCAAGCTTGTTGTCTTTCCTGATCCAGTAGGGCCCGTAACAAGGATTAAACCTCTAGGTTCAAAGATTTTTTTCTTGATAATCTCGGGCAAAAGAATTTCTTCCATTGTTGGGATTCTCAAAGGAAGCGCTCTTATTGCAAAAGCAACTGATTCTCTTTGAAAGAAAAAATTACATCTGAACCTCCCCAACCCTTCTTGTTCGTATCCAAAATCTAATTCCTTCTCATTTTCAAACTTTTTTCTTTGTTCCTCACGAATCATCGAATAAGCCAAAGTTCTTGTATCTTCACTTGTTAAGACTGGAAATTCTTCAAATTGTTTGACTTCACCAAAAACCCTACAAGACGGTTTTGCTCCAACAGAAACATGCAAATCACTTGCATTCTCCTCATGAAGTCTGACCAAAAGCTCAAGAATTGTTTCTTTTATTGCCATAACAACCTCCCATTAATCCTTAACAAATGGAGCAAGCATTTTTGGAGCCTCAGCAAGTTCCGGTATTTTCTTCTCACTTTGAACCGCTTCTTCTTCAGATCCATCATATCCTCCACCAATTTCAATTGCAATTTCCTCAGGTGGGCAAACTCTGAAAAGCTCGTCAAGAGAGACTGTTCCATCGAGAACTCTTCTAAGTCCTGACTGGAATAATGTGTCCATACCATCAGTAATCGCTTGCATTTTCACCTCTTTCTCACTAGACCCTTTCAAACACATTGTTCTTATATTGTTTGTCATAATCATCATTTCAAAAATTGCAGATCTACCTTTCGACCCAGTCCCGCTACAGAACTTACAACCGGAAGCATTGTGAACTAAAGGAGGAGCATCTTTCTCATATCCCACTTTTTTCAATATAGGGCGCAGCCTATCGAATTCCTCTAAAGACATTTCCTCATGCTCCTTACAGTGATCGCAAAGCTTTCGTACCAGCCTTTGAGCAACCGTACCTGCCAAACAAGCATTTACAAGAAAAGGCTCTACCCCCATGTTTGTTAACCTTGTAATTGAAGATGGAGCATCGTTTGTGTGAAGTGTAGAGAAAACCAAATGTCCAGTAAGGGCTGCTTGGATAGCCATCTCTCCAACTTCAAAATCACGTATCTCACCAACCATCATGACATCTGGATCTTGTCTTAAAAAGCTTCTTAATGCAGATTGAAAAGTTAATCCAACCTTGTTGTTCACCTGAACCTGATTTATTTTAGGAATCTGATACTCAACAGGATCTTCAATCGTAGTAACATTGATATCGTCACTGGCAATTCTTGATAAACTCGCATTCAGTGTTGTCGTTTTTCCGGACCCTGTTGGCCCAGTTAACAAAATTATCCCGTGGGGTTTTTTCAGAAGATCAACCCATATATCTTGTTCTTTTTTGCTAAAACCCAAATCTTCGAGAGTTAACATTGATGCAGATCTGTCAAGAACACGAGCTACAACCTTCTCTCCATTCACTGTTGGAATCGTAGATACACGAAAGTCAATCTTTTTACCATTTATCTCTTTAGCTATCTTCCCGTCTAACGGCTTTCGTCTTTCAGAAGTGTCTAAATTTGAAAGAATTTTAAAACGTGCAACTACTGCAGCTAATGCAGTTCTAGGAATGTCCATCATTTTTTGAAGTATTCCATCAACCCGAAACCTAACTTGAAGCTTTGTTTCTTTTGGCTCTAAATGAATATCACTCACTCTCATTTCCACAGCACTCGTAAGCAAGCTTTCAACAAGCTTAATGATTGGAGCATCATCTACATCTAAGGTCTTGCTCATTTTTTCGAGTTCTTCAGAAAGCAATCCTGAAGCACGTCTCTGCTCTTCAAACTCTTTTACAGCCTTTTCGGCTTCATGGGCTTTTCCAAAATACTCATCAAAAGCACTCTTGTATGATTCTTCACTAGTAATAAGTGGCTTAACTGCCTTCCCTGTTGAAATCCTTATATCGTCAATTGCAATAACATTCAAGGGGTCTACCATGGCAACTAACAAAGTCCCATCAACTTCTTTAATGGGTATTGCTTTAAATTGCTGAATTTTCTCAACAGAAAGCAATCTAGCAATCTTTAAATCTATTTCTTCTTCATAAAGGTCAATTTTTTGAATTCCCATTTGCCTGGATAGAGAATCCAAAATCTCATCTGGTGTTGAGATTCCCATGTCGATTATTGTTTGTCCGAGCCTCTTCCCTGTTTTTTGCTGGCTTGACAAAGCCTCTTTGAGCTGATCTGATGTTACTAAGCCTTCATCAACAAGTATGTCACCAAGTCTTTTCATAAAATTCCTCCAACCGTAAGAATTATAAGTTTAAAAAAATGAACTTTTTCCATATAAAGCAGTCTCGAAAGCTTCTAATTCTCCAATTATTGTTGTTTTTTGTGTTTTTGAATGCCATCTGAAGGCAAACTCTCTCAAGGTTTCACACTCTTTTTTATGCACTCCGTCTCTTTTTGCTAAAAATATCCATTTTTTAATTTTTCGTGAAATTTTCCTTTTTTGAGAAAAAAGATCCTTCTTTTTGAAAAAAGAAAAAACCATCCAAGAAGAAATAAGCAAAAAAATCCCTATTAAATAATTCTTTATTGAAAGCCAGAAAGATTGCAATTTGTTACTCCATGTTAAGAATTCCAGATTTTCAACTAAACTATCTACTACTTTTTTAACTTGTCCAAAAGCCCCAACACTTTCCTGAACTTGATTGTTTTCTGATGTAGACAAAGTACTCTCGGGAGTCGGATCTATAGCAATCCATCCATTCTGGTCTGACCAAAATTCGACCCATGTATGAGCATCTTTGTCACGTATGAGATATGAAGACTTTCCACTAACTTTTTCGCCTCCTTGATAACCTCCAACAACACGTGTTTGTATGTTTGCAACCCTTCCCATAACAGCAAGAGCAGAAGCAAACATTTCACACCATCCCGTTTTTGACTCAAAAACAAACCAATCTGTTGCCTCTTCTTCTTGAGGCAAAGGCTCTGTTTCAAGATCGTAGGTCATATTTTCGCTTAAAAAATTTGCAAAATTTTGCATTTTTTCTTCATTGCTGCCTTCCTGAGACAAAGAAGAAACAAGATTCCTTACCCTTTCTGGGATCTCTGGTAAAGAATAATAATCAACATAAGGAGCCACTAACCCATTCGCATTTGGATAGATGATATTAGGGTTCCAATTTGACCCATAACCTTCATCTAAAGAAATATCTTTAGTATCAATTTGAAGCTTCAAACCATCAAGAAAAACACTTTCTACTTGATAAGTAAATTCTTCTTGAGTTTCGAATGGTGTTAAAACCGCACCGCTAGGGGATTGATTTAAATACAAACTCCCTGCAACCGCAATGCCGAAATTATTTATTGGGCCAAAAGAAAGACGGTTTGGGACCCAGGGGCTAAAAAGAAAATTTCCATGACTTTTAAAAAAAGTTACGGATCTATTCAGTTTAATCCAGCCTTTGTCCTCCCTCCCAAAATCAAAATACCTATACTCTTCTGGCTTTATATCGAAACCGTTAATAGAAGGATTTGCATGAACAGATCTTGTAGATGTTCTTGAAACTTCCCAAGAACTGCCAGTGTATTTATCAAAAACTATACCTCTCCAATATGTTGGAGGCCCTGTAACCTCCATTGCTGGATCCTCACTTAAATGAACTGCTTGTTTTATTTTCAAACTCAAATACGGAGAAAAACCAGAATAAGAACTTCTAGGAACAATGTCTGAAGAGAAATTTGTGTATCTGTATGGAGATATATTTTCTATTCCTACCTGTACATTTCCACCAAGATTTTGAGGTAGTTTTGCAGGAGCTATGGACTCTGAAATAATCACGAGCCCAAAAACAATAAAAAACAATCTTGAAATATATCTTTTAAATATAGAAAACCACTCTTTTTGAATATTTTTATCCTCACCAACCTTTGCTAACATCGGGCACCCTGTGATAAGACCGATGATAATTACAGATAGGAATATTACATTTAAAGAAAAAAGCGATGATGGAGAAACTCCAGCAACAAATACAGCAACGCTAAACGGGATCAGTGTAAAAAACTTTATATCCCTTGCATTAACAAGTTTGAATGTGTACAAGATGAGAAAAAGAGGAAGAAGTTCGGATAAAAAATCATAAACTGACATCGATTCCCTTATTCCTTCTGATATCTTGATATAAAACAAAAATGCAGCACAAATCTCAACAAACCAACCAGCAATATTAGCCCATCTTGTTGTAGAAACGAATCTTGAAAACAAAAGACCAACAACACAAGGCCCCAAAATGCTTGGTATAGACATTCCCATGCCATAAGATTGAGAAAAAATAGCAGATGTTATCAAAATTGTAAAAACGAGAAGAAACTCTATGGAAAGTCTTCTTTTTCGTACTTGAACAAAAAATCTACTCATATTTTTTAGGAATCCAATATCTTCCAACCCTCTCCCAACGAATAGAAGATATGTCTTTTGATATATTTTTTTTAGGAACAATCACCCCTATAGAGTTTATTGGAATTTTGATTTTTGATGGGAGGATGAACAAAGAATTGCCAATATTGTTTTTTACATGTGTCTCTCCACTTGAAAAACTTTCTGGCAATAAAGCAAGCCGATATAAAATTTTATCCAAAACAACATCACCTTGAGCAGGTGCAATCCTGTAGACATCATCCCCTTCGTAAAAAAATCCAACTGGAAATTTTTTTGAAGACCAAAACGAAGCCCATGTTGCAGCTGTTTTAATAGCATTCTCCCAATGGTCATAAGATTCCCAACCATTATTATTTAACCTTATGTAAGCTCCAACACCTTCGAGATGATGGAATTTTTTAACCATCAAATCTCCAGTTTTTTCTGAACTCAATCTATCTATTTTTTTGAGAGAATCCCCAAACACATAATTTCTTATTCCAAAAAAATCCTGGCTTGAACCTTCTCTGTCTACAGCAGTACCTTCTTCGCCTGTGAAAGGCAACCCGAAACCTACAGGATTTTTTCTATCGATTTTTAATTCAATTTTTTGAGGATAAATTATTATTTTTTCAGGCTTTCTGAAAGATAAACTTCTACTGACAACGCCGAAACAGTCCTTCCAATTTAAATCAATATCCAAACCACCACAAATACCTCTTTTTTCTCGTTTAAATTTGCCTAAAACTCCAGCTTTTCGAACAGTTTGATAGCCACCGGAAATAAAAGTTTTTACTTTTTTGTTTTTTTTATTCCTGTAATTTAAATTTAACCCCGCCCAGTTTGCTCCTCCAAGATTTTCGATTGAATAACGTACGAGAATATCTTCATTCGCAAAAATTCTCTTTGGAAAAACAACTTTAAGACCTTCGGGATCGTCTTTGCTTTTAAGCTCAATGAAGCCAGAAATTAAAATCGATATGAGAATAAAAGACAACATTTCCAAGCCTTTTATAGCCAAAACATTATGTCCAAATTGATACAAAATGAACGAAAGAAAAATTAACCCTAGCCCTTGAGGGGTAAAGCCGGGCTTCGATTTTTGCATTAGGCTATAGGTGCTGGAATTCGAGAAAGTATTTCTTTAATCTCGTCCTCACCTCTTGTAAAAGAGCCAGTCTCATCAATCATTCTGTGCGCCAAAATTGGAATTGCTAAATTTTTAACATCATCAGGAAGTACAAAATCTCTCCCGTTCAACCATGCTTTTGCCCTTGAAACTCTTGACAATACAATAGCTCCCCTTGTACTAACACCAATAAAATTATTTTTCTTTCTTGTCTCCCTGACTATTTCAACTATATATTTTTGAACAGGATCACTAATGTGAACTGCTCTTGCATTTTGTATATATGTTTGGACCTTTTTTGAATCAACCTCTGACTTTAAACCTTCTAGCGGATGGTTTTCATTTTGAGAACTTAAGATGTCAACTTCAGTTTCCTGATCAACATAACCCAATGTTACCTTTGCCGCAAATCTGTCTAATTGAGCATACGGGAGCTGGAAAACCCCTTCATGCTCAACAGGATTTTGTGTCGCTATAACTAAAAATGGTTCAGGTAAAATTCTTGTTGTACCGTCAACAGTAATCTGCTTTTCCTCCATTGCCTCAAGCATAGCTGAAAGTGTTTTGGGTGATGCTCGATTGATTTCATCAGCCAAAACAACACTGGAAAAAAGAGGCCCTTCGGAAAAATCGAAACCGGAACGATCAGGTTTCATTACTGTCGAACCAGTCAAATCGCTTGGAAGTAAATCAGGGGTCATCTGGACTCTTTTAAAACCTAATCCAAGTGCTGTCGAGATAGCTTTTGCTAACACAGTCTTCCCTGTTCCTGGAACATCTTCAATCAAAACATGCCCTTCTGCTAACAAAACAGTTGTAATTAACTCTATTTCATTTTTTTTCCCAAAAATGACTTTATTTAACTTGGATAGAAGATTCTTAATTTCATCTTGGCTTGACATAATGGTAATTTTATATTTATACAGCTCCTTTTTTATTTATAACTGCAGGTAGTGTGAGGATAAGAATTCTGAGATCCTCCCATGGAGACCAATTCTGGACATACCAAGTATCCAACCTAACTCGTGCATCGTAAGAAAGGTTGCTACGACCAGAAACCTGCCATAAACCAGTGATTCCAGGTTTTGCTGAAAGTAGCAAATCTTGCCAATCTCCATATCTTTGTAATTCCTCATTCACGACTGGCCTTGGACCAACAAGACTCATATCCCCCAGAACAACATTTAAAAGCTGGGGTAGCTCGTCTATACTCGTTTTTCTTAAAAACATACCCAGGTTTGTTATCCGAGGGTCATTTTCTATTTTGTGATTTTTTTGAAATTCCTCTTTCAATTCAGGGTGTGTGTCCAAAACCTCTTCAATTGTAATTTTTTTCATTGTTCGAAATTTAAAAAGACCAAATTTCCTTCCAGAACGACCTAGTCTTTCATGCATGAAAAACGGATTTCCCCCATCTGTCAAAAATATCAAAAAAGCAATGAGAATCATTGGGAGTAAAAAAACTCCAAAAAGGATTAGCCCAAAAACCAGATCAAAAACCCTCTTTGCAACTCTTGCTGGCAATCCAACAAGTGAAAAATGGTCTCCCATCAGAGGAAGACCTACTTCATCAACCGAAACGAAGCCATAACCTTCCAGTCTTGGTAGAGTTTTTACCGGAATGCCCCAGCGATATCCAGCATATTTAATCAATCTAAGAGTTTCCCATCCAGTCGTTTCTTTAACGATTGCTAAATAAACAATCCTTCCTTCAATAAAGTTTTCAATATCTTTAATTTCTTTTGGATTAATTTTAATAACTTTAATTTGAGTGTATCTAATATCGAAAATATTCTCTATTAAAGCTCCTTCCGTATTACCTCCAAGCCACCAAACCTGTGTTTTTATACCTCTGGCTAAAAGAATCTTCCTATATATGAAAGACAAAAAATCATGGTTGATTTGAAGGGCAACTATCCCAAAAGCCCACCATGCAAAAAACCTTCCAAATGGAGCAAAAGGCAACATAAAAAGCCCATAAAGAAAATCCTCTCCTAAATTTGAAGGTATCGAAAAAACAAAAAAACCTCTCAAGAAAAACAATGTACATAATGACACTGTTAAAGAAGAAAAACCTAAACTCCATGAGGAGAAAGGTCTTAGATGTTTTTTGATTGGGAAATAAGCCTTTTTATAAGATTTCCAAAATACACATATCAAAGGTATCAAAAAACTACTCAAGGGAATCGAGTCATCCATCCAAGCATTTACAACATTGGAAAAAGGGTTAAATTGATTAATTACAAAGAGTTTCCAAAGCCAAAAAAGCAAAAAATAATCGAGAACCGCATGAAATATTTTTAAAATTTCTCTTTTCATTTAAAGACTACCTATTTTCCTTGATTGTTGATTTTATATTTTTAATAAATCGATCTGTAGAAAAATCCAAAGCTCTTTCTCTGCAGCTGTCAATAGAAATTTTGGAATTTTCTAATTTGTCGATTGCCTCATTTAGCAAATCAGGGCAATCTTCCTCATAAAAGAAACCATTAACTCCATCTTGAACAGTCTCAAGAGCCCCCCCTTTTCCTAATGCGACAACAGGGGTTCCACAAGAAAGGGCTTCAACCGGGACTAAGCCAAAATCTTCTACAGAAGTGAAAATCAATCCTTTTGCAGTTCTATACATATCTCTCAAATCGCTGTCAGTAACACCAGACAAAAACTTTATATTTGAATATTTTTCCAAGTTTGGATAATCAATCACCCCCGAACCAACCATTGTGATTTTTTTCCCACTCTTCGCAAAAGCTTTAACTGCTGTATTGATTCTTTTGTAAGGAACGAATCTACTTACCAAAAGATAGTTCTTTTTTTTGGTATTTTCTCCTGGGGTAAAAAAATCTGTCTTTACAGGGGGATAAATTACCTTTGAACTTCTATTCAAAGTTTTTTTAATCCTCTCAGAAACAAAAGAGGAAATTGATAAAAATTCATCAACATCTTTAGATGCCTTTCTTTCCCAATTTTTAATTTTTGGCTTTAAGAAATCGAAGAAGAACTTTCCAAAACCATCTAATGAATCCCTATACATATCTTCTTGATCGCTAATCCATCGTATTGGGCTATAACAATAACAATAATGATAAGTTTCCTCAGAAACCTTTATGCCTTTTATGAAACCATGACAATTGGAAATATGTACCTTGGATCTTATTTTCGGCAAACTCTCGACAGCACTTGATCCCAATACAGGAATGATTTTTTTATAATATTTTTTTATACCTGGGAAAAAATTAAGATAGCTAGAAAAAACCACATTACCCTCTAAAAAATCATCCCATTTATTTTGATTTTTCCACAAACAATACAAATCTGAATCTGGAAAAATTTTCAAAAACTCTAATAAAACACGCTCACTTCCTGCATGCTCCCCAAGCCATGGATGAGATATAGAAATGTCAATCTTCATAAAAATTTAAATGTTTTTTAACAACATTTTCCCAATCAAAAATTTTTATTATTTTATTTTGCTTTTTTGTCCAATATAAATATCTTTTTTTCATATCTCTAAGGGATTCGATAGTGTTCCATCTAGGAAAATCATCAGTTTTGAAAGGGTTTTTGTAAGGCGGAGGAGAAATAACAGGAATCCCCATCTTCAAAAGAGAAAGTAGTGTTGTCCTCCTTGGAGATGTTCCATCGACAAAAGGCAATATTCCTACATCACCCCATTTAATTTGTTGAGAGATTTCCTCAAAGGAACAATCTTGCCTCAATTCAACATCCTCGCACCTTGCTAAAAAGTCTCTCAAGAGAGCATTCTTTTTATTCCCTGTAAAAACAACCGGCTGATCCCAACCTAAATTCACAGACTGATTAAACCATTCAGATAATTTTTTAACATCTTTGCTCTTCGATAAAAATCCAAAAAAAACTAATCTAAAATTTTTTGGATTAATTTTTCTTGTAACAACGCCTTCAAAAGGGGATCCGATTGGCAAATAGGTTTTTGACTTATTGAAGTAAGGAAAGTTTTGTAACTCAAAACTATCAGAAAAACCAATCTTTTTTGACATAGACGACAAAAGAAAATATTGTAATTTTCTTAAAAATGAAGCAAGTCCCCACTCGTGTAGCGTTAAATGTCTTTTTCTTTTTGGGAATTTGCTATAAATTTGAATTTGTTGAAATTCATTTCGCCAACCCTTGCTTGGAGTATGGAGATGAATAATTTCATCATTTTCAAGAACAATATCTTCATTTAGTTGGGGGTGCCAAATTCTTGATTTTTTTCCCATCCTCTTATCCAAAAATTTCACAAAATCACCCACACCGCACTGTCCATGCTTAATCGTTCCAACAACATGAACAACCCTCATAAAATCACTCTCTTTGATATTTCCAAAAATGCTTTTTCAATACTTTCTTCTGAAAGTTTTGACAATTGATTTTCAGAATCTTTCATATTCAAAAACCTAGAATTTGAATCATGGTAACTCTTGATTGACTTTTCTATAGAAACAATTAAACTCTCAGCGTTTTCTGAAAAATACTCAATTGCAGATCCACCTACCTCTCTTGAAACCTCTGTATCGAGAGCACAGACAGGAATCCCTGAAAGAATCCCTTCAATGATAGGCAGTCCAAACCCTTCAATCTTTGAAGGGTAGATAAGACAATCAGAATCTTCCATGCTCTTTTTTAAAATATTTTCTGGACAATTTTCCAACCACTCAACACCTAAATCTTTCGCTTTTTCTAATATTGCTGAAGCCCCTTTGCCCTTATACCCAATCCACCGCATGGAATACCCCCTTTTCTTTAAAATCAAAAATGCATCTAACAACACTTTCAATCTCTTTCTTGGTGAGATTGCTCCAACATATAACAATTTCGGAGAAAATTTTTTTTGTTTTTTTGTCGACAGTTCTCTAGAAGATACCAAAGTTTTTTTTACACTAGAAATCGGGTAAATTGTCAAAAAATTCTTCTGAGGGAAAATCTTCTCTAGCTCTTTACAGGACCATTTTGAATCTGAAAAAACTAAATCTGAAATCGACACACTCTCAGGAGTTCTGAATCGGAACCAAAGCCTCGCCTTTAAGCTCAAATCTTTTGGAAACAACCATGGAACAGGGTCGTGAACTGTCAGAAAAACAGGACATTGAAAATTAAATCTTGGCAAAGTCCAATCAGGCCCCCAGAATGCAGACATTGAAGACTCTTCTTGTTTTAGCAAAGTTGGCAATTTGAAAAGTTCCCAATCTGGACGTGAAATATTGTCAAAAGAAATCAAGCGTTGTGATTTGTCTAGAAAATTTTTAATATCATCCTGAATAGGTTTTCTTGAAATAAAAGTTACTTTTGAAGGACTCTCTTTGATAATCTCACGGACATAACGACCTATTCCACCTTTTACTCCAGAAGAAGAAATATCAATGAAAAGAGACATTATTGTTTCACCTCATAAACAATGTATTTCCAACAAGAGATTTCTGGCTTTTGCCCCGTTATTCTGTCAATATTATCCAGAATAAATTTGTGAGAATTAGGTCTTTCGTAAATCAAGCCTTCTTTTTTTGTAAAAGATGAATTTTCTTCAATTAAAAACTGAATTTCGTTCCATGTAGAATTCAAATCTTCTTTATTTGTTTCTCGAAACAAAAGATACTTTTGAGGTTTTAATTCAGCCATTGCCTGGAGTGTAAAAACAAGATCCGCAAGATTGGCTATCATGTAACCATTCAAAGAATCATCTCTAAAATAATTTCTTTCCGAAATGATAAAAGAATCTTCAATATCTATTCCCTGGATTGAAGCTCTAGCCAAAGGGGTTTCGTAACCGCAATGAAATGGTCCTTTGTTTGAAATTGTTGAAATGTAACCCAAAAAAGAAACAACTGAAAAAGACAATAAAAGAATTTTTTTATATCTGTTCTTAACTCCAATAAAATATTTAGCAAAAAGCATTGAAAGCGGGATAACAAGAAATGCAATTCTTGTTGGGGTGAATGATACACCTATCTTTATGATGAAAGTTAAAACAGAACAAAAAAGAAATGTTCCAAACAAATATCTACCCAACAAATTCATACTGTCTTTCTTTAATGGGTTTTTTACAAGAACAAACAAAAATGGAATCAAAAATAAACCCGAAAAAATAAGGGGATTGATATTGTAATAATGTCCAAAAATAAATGAAAATTGGGAGTAAAAAGTTTTTACAAAAGATTCTAAAAGCATATCGGAAAAAGGCTCGCTGTTTCCTAAACGGCCTTCAGATTGATTCACTAAAGTAAAAAACCCTGGAATCCAAAAAATGGAAGAAAAAAATGCATCCCTTCTGGCATTTTTTGTTGATTTTTTTGGAATCAAGAACGTTGCTCCCCAAACAATTAAGAAGCCTAAATGGGTTGTATATGCAAGAATTGCCCCTACTACTTTCCTTGTATTGCAAGGTTTTTTATGATCCCCAAGTCTGATAAGCCATGCAAGAAGAAAAACCACCATTGAATAATACCGAAACTGTGTACCAATAAAAAATGTAAATGGGAGCATCCATAATACATAGGCTGTTATTTTCAACTCTTTTCTATACGATCTAAGCAAAACCCTTCCAGCACCCCATGCAAAAAGAACAGGAAGGATATAACCATATGGATCAAAAAGAGATGAAAAAAGCCATTGTAGAGAAAAATAACCAGGAGGATGAACATCGTTAGCAAGATGACTGAGCATATTTTCAAAACTTCCAGAAATTGCTGAATGAGTAAAAACCTCATCGGGCCAACCACCTCTTTTCAATTTTGACAAATGAAGAGAACCGACAATCCAAAAAACCAATATAAGCCATGAAAACCTTTCAACTCCCTTCAATGGATTGATAATACGATCATGTCCCCATGTCAAGAATCCGTCGAAAAAACTTTTTTTCTTTGTCCATTGAGGAGCAAACCACTTGTGGATTCTGCAATCTTTTTCCTTCCTGATGCTATTAATATGTTGGTTTTTTTTACGAATGTACCTAAATGAAAAAACAATATGTAACCATGCACAAATAAGAGAAAAAAATTTTGGAATGTTAAGACATGAAGAAACAAGCCTACCAATTTCATTTAAGCCATACCATGGAGCATAAGAAAAACGTGTATTCTCTGTATTTAAAGAATGCCAATTTAACAGCCTGTTCCTTTCTTGATAAAAATATTTCTTAAAAGAACTTAAATGCTTCTTGACCGAACCTTGTCCTTCATGGTAGACCTTGCATAAGTGGGTTTTTTTAATACCCCATCCAGCTAACCGTAATTTCCAACCAAAATTAACATCTTCACCATAGAGAAAAAAATCTGCATCCATACCTTCAACAGATTCCCATGCTTCTCTTTTTGTGATAAAGACTGCACCTGAAGGATAAAAGGTTTTTCTGGGGTCTTTAAACCAATTTGGGATAGTTGTTAGAAAAGGGTTTAATGTACCTCCCATATCCTCCTTATCCTCATTTTCATTTTCAATCAAACAACTCAAAGCACCAAGGCTTTTATCTTGTGAAATTTCTGAATATAAAACTTCAAGAACATTTTTGTTCAAAGTCAAATCAGGGTTCAGAAACAAAACAAACTTTCCTTTCGATTCTAAAAAGCCTTTATTGCATCCTCCTCCATAACCTAGATTTTCATCTTGAGGAACATACTTTATTTTGTTTTTTTTGCCAAAATTGGAAAAATCAAAAGAATCTTTTTTTGGCCCGTTGTCAATGATGATTATTTCATCTGGCTGTAGTGTTTGAACCATCAAGCTTTTCAAAAGCTTCCTGATCAAGGAGCGTGATCTGTAAGCAACAATCACCACAGACAGGTTCATCCTTTAATCCTCCATGGATTCAAACGAAAGCCACAAATCCATTTTGAAATTCTCTTTTCTGAACATTTTCTTCGATTTGCAATAACAACTCTCCACTCTTCAAGATTCAACCTGTCTCCAGGATTGAAAGTTGTAGCAAGAGGGTCTTTTAAAATACCCCAAAAAAAACCTATAGCGCAAAAGAAAGATGCAGTCATCCTCTCTTTGGCTGAAAGGTTTTTAAAAATAATTTTCAAATAATTGCTTGTCCCATTTTTTCTAACTTTAAGAATTTTTCTTGCTCCACTTGAACCACGATGGTGAATTGCCTCTTCTCCAGGGATCAACCAGCTTCGCCAATTGAGGTGTCTTAATCTTATATTCAAATCAACATCCTCCAAATAACTCCCGAAAGATTCATCAAAAATTTGGGATTTTACTGCAGCTTCCTTTAATGCTGACATCCTGTATATAGCTGCAGTTGCAGAAAGACCAAAAACTTCTTGGGCTTTTTTTATTTTTGAAATACGCATACCTGAAAACCTCTCCGTACATACCCAATCGCTCCAAAGAAGATGTCCTGCAGTGTCAACCTTTCCAGAATCATCCAAGATCAAGCCTGAAACAGCTGCAGTATCTTTGTTCTCGTTTAAAAAACCCTCAGCATTTGAGATCCAGTTTTCAGGAATGACACAATCTTGATTCAAGATACAAACATATTTTGATTTAACTTTCTTTAAACCAATATTGACAGAAGTTGCAAATCCTAAATTTTTATCATTTCTAATAATCTTGCATTTAACTTCTTCAAAAATTTTATAAGATCCATCTGTCGAGCCATCATCAATAATAACGATTTCTTTAAGTGATTCAGAGTGTTTTTTGACTGAATAAAGAAACTCTTTGGTAATTATTTTTTTACCATTAAAAAGAGGGATTAATAAAGTTGTCATAATGTTTTTAATGCATTTAGAGTTTCTTTTACAGACTCATTAGCCCTTTTCGGAATCCAATTGGAAGATGGTGTAAACCTAGAAGGATTCAGGATAAGTTCATTAATTGCCTTAGGTAATGCATTTTTGTCAGTTGGTTTCCCATAAGGTTCAACAGCAGGAAGAGCTTCTCTGTGAGAAGGGATATCAGACATTAGAACAGGTGCTCCACAAGCGGCAGCTTCCATTGGGACAAATCCAAAACCTTCTGAAATGCTAGGGCATATCACCCCGATTGCTTCTCTGTAAAAATTCACTATCTCTTTCTTTTCTACATAACCTTCGAACTCAACCTTGTCCCCAAGAAGATCTTTTGCACTTTTAGCAAGTTGCTTTGGAAGAGAGCCAACAACTTTTAATTTTGGAGAATTTTTTATAGAAAACATAGCATGAACAACAGATAAAAAATTTTTTCTTCTAGGCCAGGCACCAACCATTAACAAATAATCTTTTTTCTTTTCTTTTTTCTTTGAAAAATCTTTACTCAAGCCATGTTGAACAACAATAGTTTTTCCAATTTTTGGAAAAAGTTTTTTCAAAACCCTCTTAGTTTCATAACTCACACAAATTCTCAAATCTGCTTTTTCCCAAGATGCTGGAACGATTTTTTGCCAATACCATCGATTGAATCTTCCTGTCTCAAAAGGGTTCTGAATTGGTATTAAATCATGAACAGTAATTGCCAAAGGCATCCCTTTTGGGGGCTGGGCACTGAAACCAGGGCTAAATAAAACATCAGCATTTGTCAAAGATGCATAAGATGGCATTTGAACCTGTTCCCACCATGCTCTAGAAAAAGCACTAACAATTGGCTTTTCTGAAGATCTTCTCAATTCAAAAACATCCACTTCTTCTTTCTTTAAATATTCACGCATTAAGCTTGTATAAACCCCGACACCAGTATTTCTACCTCCAATTGAAGTTTGTATATCAAATGCTATCTTCATGAAATCCCCATCTAAATAATAATTTTTTCCATTTGAATGTTAAAAAATCCTTGATTTGGCTTAAAAATTCAAAAATCCACCAAGTTATGTTTAGATTTAATTTTCTGTAATGTCTTGAAGTGAAAACCCTTTGACCTCTTAAAAAAATGCCTTTTAAATAATCAGGGGAAAAATTTCCAGTTGTTTTGCCCCTCAGATGTTCAACCTCTAATGAATCTGTATACTTTAAAACAAAACCTTCATTAACAGCCCTAAAACCGAGATCAGCATCTTCCCAATAAGCTGGATGATATCCCTCAAAATAACCTTCTAATTTTTTCCAATAATTTTTCCTGACCAAAAAAATAGCTCCATTTGGATATTCTGGTGGTTTAATGCCGTAGGTTGGCCAAGGCCTTCCATTTTTTATCTTCAACCCAATTAGTGATTCATTAATTTCTTGGTTGTTTTTTATAGTTTTTATTTTTGGAGTAACTGAAAAAACATAATCATCGCCCTCGATAATTTTTACCAAAGACTCTATTGAGCCTTTTGAAGGCCGTATATCGTCATTGACAATCAGAACATATTTTGATTTACAAAGAGCCACTCCTTTGTTGACAGATCTTGAATAACCTTTATCACTTTTAACAAATGTAACATTTTTGTATGTCTTGTTTACATTCCCAACAATAAAAATTTTGCACGGATTCTCCCTTAGAAGCCAATCAATCAAATCGTCCAAACAAGGACTTTTACCCAAAGTGGGTATAACAACATCAAAAGACATACTTAAAAAAAGTTATGGAGATGGTTGTGGGTCAAGAAGAATACTCCCCATATCTATGGTTCTACCAGCTTCAACGATAATTGTCTTTGTGGTTCCCATATATCCATTAGCAGAAATATCAATCTGTTTAGCGCCTGGCAAAATATCATCAATCCTGAATAAACCTATACCATCTGTAACGTCTATTTGCCCAGTACTTCTAACTAAAACAAATGCTCCATCAATAGGCTGTCCAGTAACAGAATCTCTCACCATACCTGAGATGTTACCTGTAGTCGCATCTCCTATCTTGGTTAAATTCACCCCAACAAACCCAGCACCAAAAGAATCTTCAATAATGGTCGTCTCCCCTGAAGTTACTGTAAATTGAACAGCTGAGGAATGGTATCCAGAAGCACTAACCGTTATTGATCTTATTCCAGGAGGGATTGTTGGGAAGCTCAATCTTCCTTCTGTGTCTGTCGTCCCAGAAACTGTTCCTGCAAACATACCAAGAACAATAGAAGCTGATTCGATAGGAACCCCTGTTTCAGCATCTCTTACTGTTACTTCGGCAGAACCGTTTCCTGGAACAGGGCAATTATCTCTAAAAAGAACGAGCAATTCAGGATCCCCTCCAACCCTTTGGTCGAGAACGAATATCCTGCAGAAGAAATCAAAATCAACATCCATTGGACCTTGTATATTTGTTAATGGAGAATGTGTCTCATTAATCGATCTTAAGAAATTAAGATCCGAATCCAAAACAACAACTCTTGCATTCCCGTAATCAGAAACATATATCTCATCTAGATTATCATGCTTGTCGATACTGATTCCCCAAGGATTCAAGAAGTGAGTATTTTCTCCGGCTGTATTTGAACCCCAACCACCTACACATTTTTGTATTTGAGGTGCTTGTGGGGGAAAGTAAGGTGAACTCTGATGAGACTCCAAAAGATCAGGGATTGGTTGAGATATGCAAACTCCTTTTCCTGGATTAAGTTGTGCTGTGAAAACCATTCTGTTATCGGAAGTGAAATCAAAATCAATGACTCCTCCGATGTTGAAATTTGTCGGAATTCCCCATGCTGCAGGAGCAGAAGGGTTTACAGGATCTATGAAAACATGCATCCTACAATCACCTGGATTTGATTCAAAACTATCGCCAGCATTGCTTTCGTAAGGACATGTCCTAAGCCCTCCAGGATTATACCCAGGTTCGTTTTCTAAACCTTCTCCTCTTGTCCAACCAATCAAAAGCGCAACAGGGTCTTCTCCTCTTGTATCTGGATTATCATCAATTGGAGATTGGCACTCTATTTCTTCGAAGTTTGGCCAAACTGGAAGTCCAACAGTTCGTTGCCAAAGGTTACCGTATGCATCCCATTCAACACCAAGTTGTCCTGGTCCACCAGGTAAACTGTTTACTTGGAAAGGTGAGCCTTGTCCATCATAAAGAGTATCGCCAGAAAACTCAACGAGCTCATTCCCTATATCCCAAAAATCTGCCGGTCCAATAGGTCCAGCATCCCCTTCCTCAATATCACACTGAAGCCAGTAATCATCTGCTGGGTCTCCTCCGATTGCCTGTCGGCTTGTGAGTCTGTATGTTCCCAATCCACCATAAACACTCGCAGCAAAATAACCTGATCCACCTAAAAGCCCGTAAGGGTCGTTTGCTATATCAAGGTACGTACCATCGTTTTCTGGAGGCCAGAGAAAATTCCCGCTTTGATAAAAACAATCATCGTCAAAAGTTAGAGGTCTCGCTATTGGACGACCAATGCTGTCAAAAACAAGAACACCATCGGCAGTTGAAACAAGGATAACATCACCAATTTCAGGCAGGTATGCATTTGTCATTCCTGTCAATCCAGGAAAATCCCCCAAACCACTACTATCAGCTGAAATGAAGGGATTGGTTAATGGATTTCTAAAAGGAGTTAAAGATCCATAAAATGGGTTAACACAGTCATTCAACTCTCCATAAGAAACACCTGTACCAGCTGTACCGCTTCCAGCATCACCGGGAAGGGAGTCACCAGGGAAACCTCCTCCTGGAGGATCAGCGAGTAAATCTACAGGACTTGAATTTTGACAAGCTGAAAAAAGGAAAAGAATAAAAAATGCAGTTGTAATTTTTTTAAACATAATCATCCTCCTCCTGAACCAGCACTTGCGAAACCATTAGAAGGATACAACCTGAAATTGCCAGCGTCCCATGTTCCAGGGGACATGATCACGATACGATCATCCTGAGCTCTCCATCCATCTGCTTCAACTTGAACGGTCATAAAACCGCCTACAGGTGCATAAAATTCAAAAGTGCAGTAAGCATCAAGGCCACTTGTGTAAGCTATTTCTGAGCATTCTGACTCTTCATTAAAATCAACTAAGCCCTGTGAAACAACCCTTACAGTAGCAGACTCAGGAAGATTATCTCCTATTGGGGCGTCAGGGTTTTTTATTTCAACAGTTCCTGTAACTTTCACAAGTGCTGGTTCAACAAACGCACCGTCAGCGTCAAATAAATCAGTAGCTGTCAAAGCTCTTGCATGCATCGAGGAAGCAAAATTGCTCAACTCTCTGTCTCTTATGACAATCATAAACTCGTCATTTGCCGCCAAGCCATTGTTAGTTAGGTTTGCAGAAGTGAGAGCAGTCACTCCATTAGCCGTTGATCCGGGATCACCAATAAAATACCTTAAATTCTGCCCTCTTACTTCAAGGTTGCCTAAAGCACCACCTCCAGCTAAAAAATCAAAAGCAATAGCGGAAGAGCTGAAAATATGCTCACAATCCTCATTCGTAAAACACTGGATGTCAAAACCCAAAGATTGCTGACCTCCCTGTTCGTCAGAACCATTCAGAACACCTATAGATAACAAACTCGATTCAGCGGTTTTCAAAACATTTGCGAGTATCTGATCATCGATTCTTGAATTTGCCCAATATAGACTGAAATCAACATCATCAATCAGATTTGACATTTCATTTCTAAGCTGACCGCTGTGAGGCCCAAAATAGACATCAACACCATAGAGGCCATCAACAATGATGTTTTCACAATATGCAGCTGATTCTTCTTTTTGACTTTGGAATTGGTTCTCCTCAAACATTTGGTCGAAATCGTCATTGAAGCAATCTGCCAATAAAGGATTCTTGATTCTCATCGAAAAATTAGACATTGCAAAAAAGGAATTGGATAAAAAG
>CAYFJE010000006.1:0-22983 GCA_964343345.1 uncultured bacterium | reverse complement strand
GTAACCAACAGCAGAAGGCATTCTCCCTAAAAGGCTTGAAACCTCTGATCCTGCTTGTAAAAATCTAAATATATTATCTACGAAAAATAATATATCTTGACCTCCGTCCAAATCTCTAAAACCTTCAGCTAAAGTAACCCCAGTCAAACCCGCTCTGAACCTAACCCCGGGAGGTTCATTCATTTGACCAAATATCAAAGCAACTTTGTCCCTAACTCCAGCTTCCCCTAATTCATGCCAAAGATCGTTTCCTTCCCTAGATCTTTCTCCAACACCAGCGAAAACAGAATAACCACCATGTTTTTTACCTACATTGTTAATCAACTCAGTCAACAAAACCGTTTTACCAACACCAGCTCCACCAAAAAGACCAATTTTTCCTCCTTTTGCATAAGGGACAAGAAGATCAATGACTTTAATCCCTGTTTCAAAAATCTCACTAACGGTAGATTGGTTTTCATATTCAGGTGCAGATTGATGAATCGCCCTAGTTACTTCTTTTTTTGAATCAAGTTTTTTTCCTCCATCCATAGGGTTACCTAAAACATCCATCATTCTTCCTAATGTCTGTTTCCCAACAGGGACTCTTATAGGACCTCCAGTAAGCTCTGCTGCCATACCTCTCCAAACACCATCAGTCGAACCCATAGCAACACATCTCACCTTATCATCTCCAAGGTGTTGCATTACTTCTAAAATTAATTCTCCATTGGAGCCAACTAACTCATCACCTTTTAAAACAATTGCCTCTAACAATTCTGGCAAACTCCCTGATTCAATGCTAACGTCAACAACAACACCTTGCACCTGTGCAACTTTGGCTTTTGTATTTTTATTCATAAATCTCTCCTTAATTTATAGCTTCAGCTCCTCCGATAATATCCAACAATTCACTTGTAATCGCCTCTTGCCTCAACTTATTAAATAATTTTTGTTTTTGTTTTTCTATATCTTTTGCATTGTCAGTTGCCTGAGTCATGGCAATCATTCTTGCAGCTTGCTCACAAGTCATAGATTCTTGTAATGCTCTAAAAACTATACCTCTTACAGCAACAGGAACTAACATTTTTGCAATAATGTCTGGTGATGGTTCGAAAATCCAAGATCCGACATCTTCCTTTTCATCACTTTCTTCAATTTTGAAAGGAAGAAGTGTTGAATTCGTAGCCATATATTTCGATTGATTAATATATTTTGTATAAACTATCTCAACCTCTCTCCATTCTCCAGAAATATAACCGTCTGTAATTTTTCCTAAAATCTTTTTCATATCTTCGTCAGGCAAATCTGAAGAAAGATTTTCAGTGAAGTCTTCCAATAAAGAAACCCCTCTGAACAAAGCAAGAGATCTACCTTTTTTCCCAATCGAATAAACTGCGTAATCATCTTCTTCAAGATTCAATCCCTTTACTCTGTCTCCCAAAAGTTTAAGAACGTTCGAGTTATAAGCTCCACAAAAACCCTTATCTCCTGTAATTAAAACAAATAAATGCTTTCCGCCTTTTGGGTCTTTTGAAAGAGGGTGATCTATTTCTCCAACTATATTCATAATTCTTTTGAAAAGACCTTCGAAAGCGTCATGGTACTGAGAACCTTCTTTTGTTTTTTGCTCTAACTTGCCTAACCTGACAGAAGCAACCATCTTCATTGCATTTGTTAATTTAGCAGTATTTCTAACAGAACGAATCTGTCCCTGAATTTCACGTAATCCAGCCATTACTCTCCTTTCTTAAAAACCTTACCGAATTTTTCACAAAGAGATTTCAATCTATTATCAACTTTGTCAGTTAACTTTGCCTCTTTGTCTATCTCTCCTATCAAATCAGGATCTTCATGATTAACGAAATTCAATATGTCACTTTCATATTGTGAAATATCACTTACCTCAATATCATCCAAATAACCTTTTGTTCCAGCATACAAGACTAAAGACATCTCTCCAACAGACATAGGTTGATATTGTGGTTGTTTTAAAATTTCAACCATCCTTTGACCTCTGTTTAATCTTGCTTGGGTTCTTTCATCTAAATCACTTCCAAACTTTGCAAAAGCTTCAATTTCTCTATACTGCGCTAGCTCAAGCCTCAAACTCCCACCTAGTTTTTTAATTATGTTTGTTTGAGCAGCTCCACCAACACGGCTCACTGAAAGTCCGACATTGATTGAAGGTCTAACACCCGCATTAAACAAGTCAGGATACAAAAATATTTGACCATCAGTAATAGAAATAACATTTGTTGGAATGTAAGCTGTCTCATTACCTTCCAATGTTTCAATAACAGGCAAACATGTCATTGATCCTCCACCAAGCTTATCACTTAATTTGGAAGCTCTTTCAAGAAGCCTGCTATGGAGATAAAAAACATCACCAGGATAAGCCTCTCGTCCAGGTGGCCTTCTAAGCAATAATGAAATTTCTCGATATGCATTTGCCTGTTTTGACAAATCATCGATAAGCAACAAAGAATGTTTTCCGTCAAACATAAAGTGCTCTCCCATTGCTGCTGCTGCATATGGAGCTAAAAACTGCAATGCCGCAGGAGAACTTGCTGGAGAACTTACAACTGTTGTGTACTCCATTGCACCCGCTTTTTCTAGAGCTTCAACAACTTCCTTAACAGCAGAAGCCTTTTGTCCAACTGCAACATAAACACAATAAACATCAGTATTTTTTTGATTGATTATCGTGTCAACAAGAATAGCAGTTTTTCCAATCTGCCTATCCCCAATAACCAATTCTCTTTGACCTCTTCCAATTGGAACCATTGAATCAATTGCTTTTAATCCTGTCTGTAACGGCTCATGAACAGCTTTTCTCTCCAAAACCCTAGGAGCAATAATCTCCATTGGTCTATTGGAAGCTCCAATAACCTCACCTTTGCCATCTATAGGTCTACCCAATGCATCTACCACTCTGCCCAAAAGAGCCTCTCCGGTAGGTATATCTAACTGTCTTTGAGATCTTTTAACAGTATTTCCTTCTTTGATACCTTTGTAATCATCAAGAATGATCACACCAACAGAACCTTCGTTTAAACTTAGAGCCAAACCTCTCTCTCCTCCAGGTTCAAACTCAACCATTTCTCCGGCCTGGACTTTATCCAAACCGTAGACCTCCGCGATACCATCTCTGACCTGTATAACTGTACCAACACTTTCAAGCTTAAGTTGGTCTTTGTGGTTATCCAAAGATTTTTTTAAAGCAGATGCAATTTCATCAGTTCTTAATTTACTCATTTTTCCTCCTAATTACCTGCAAGTGATTTTTTTATTTTTTTCAATGAGTTCTGGACACTTGCATCAACCATATATCTTCCCATTCTCAATTTGAAACCCCCAATCAAACCTTTTACTGTTTTTTGTTTTAGAACAACCTTGCAATCAAGTTTTTTTCCAAGGTCTTTTTCAAAATTATGTAAAATTTTTTCTGGAATTTCATTTGTTAATTCCAAAACACCTCTCCTTACACCTTCATGTTCGTCAACTAACTCTTCATAGTTTTGAGCTATCTGGTCAAAGTATTCAATTTTTCCATTTTTAACAATTATGTTTAAAAATAAAGAAAAATCTTCATCCGCTTCAATATTCTTACAAACAGAACTCAAAAGACTCCTTTTTTCCTTCAAGGACACTGAAGGGTGTTTCAAAATTTTGATTAATTCAGGTTCATTTTTCAAAAAACAAGAAAAAGAATTGAACCAATTTTTTGATTCAACCAAGCCAGTCTTAGACTCTGACCAAATACGCCAAGCCCCTTTAGCATAAGCAGCACCAATCGACAAGCCTTCAAGTCTCAAGAGAACTACTAACCTCCTCCATCAACCTCTCAATCAGCTTCTCGTCATTTTTGTCCAATTTCTCAGTAAGAAACTTTTCACTAACACCGATAATCAGAGCAGCAGCGTCTTTTTTAATTTCCCTTCTCACCCTTTCTCTCATATCTTCAATTTCTTTCTGCATTTTCTTTTTTGTTGCTTCAGATGCCATCTCTGCTTTTTCTTGCATTTCAGCAACAATAGCATCCCCTTTCTTTATTGCTTCAGAAATTTTTTGATTCACTTCCGCTTCTAAATTGGAAATTCTGTCTTCGTATTGATCTTTCAAAGACTCCATTTCATTGCGATTTTTTTCTGCATTATCGATATCGCTTTGAATCTTTGCTTTCCTTTCTTCGAGAATCTTAGAGATGGGCGACGCTAAAAACTTAGCAAACGCCCACCATACTAGACCAAAAGCACCAGCCTCTACAGCTATTTGTTGCCAACTAACTTCCATTGTTAAGCAATTTTACCCATCAACAATATAGCCAAAAGAAGACCGAAAATACCCAAAGCTTCAGGAAAAGCCAAAGCAATAATTAACTTTCCTCCTATTGAATCAGAAACCTCAGGTTGTCTAGCCATTCCATCCCAAGCAGCGGAAATAGCTTTACCCTGCCCCATAGCAGCGGCAGCAGCAGGTATAGCAAAAGCTAAAGCTACAGCTATCATATTAACATCAACATTGTCACCAAAAATCATAATTAACCTCCTATAAATTAATTGTCATGATCGTGTTCTTCATCATGATGATGAGAACAAAAACCTGATATATAAACTGATATCAGGGCTGTAAAGACTATTGCTTGAATAACAGAAGCAAGGATATGTAACAATACAACTGGCAGTTGTAATGGTAGTGGTATCCAAATCTTTACAGCTAAATCTGCAAGAAGAACAACAAAAACAGCAAGAACAACATCTCCTCCATAAATATTTCCATACAGCCTTAAAGCAAGAGAAACCATTCTTGCAAACTGAGCTGTGATTTCTAAAGGCAAAAGCAACATCGCACCTATTGCTTTAGCTAAATTATCCCCAGGTTTAGGTTCTCCCATCCAATGGTGGATAATATGTTTTAACCCAGACTCCTTTAAACCTATCACAATACTGCAGAGCACACCAACAACAGCGAAACCAAGTGTTGTATTTATATCTGCTGTTGCAGAATGAAAACCAGGAATAATACCCCAAAGATTCAAAGACAATATAAATGTGAAATAGGCTCCAAGAAGTCCAAAATATTTTCTTACAACATACTCTCCACCAAAACTAGAGAAAAAATTGATAAGACCTTCAACCCAAAGCTCTGCAATCAATTGAACTTTTCCTGGAATAAAACTAATCTTCTCACCACCCTTCTTAAATAAAGCAATCAATATACCACCAACAATAAAAGTATTAAAAGCCATGGTCATATTGATCTCTCCCATAGGGGTGGAAGCTCCTGGACCTGAACATTTCCAAAAAGAAGGCATCCAAGGCTGCTCTTCAACATAAGTATGTACCGTCCCTCCTTTAGGTCCAATGCCCTTCCAATTGAAAAAATTCAACAAAACATAATCTGGGTGCTCACAAGCACTGTGATGCTCTCCATGTCCGCCGTGGGAGTCATGAGAATGGTCGTCGTGGGAGTCATGAGAATGGTCGTCGTGGGAGTCATGAGAATGGTCTGCATGAGGTTCATGCATTTTTTCTTCTGGTTTCAATTCAAAAAAAGCCATTAAACTAAGAGATATGTATCTAAATTGAAAATCATAAATCCATATCAATGAAAATTGAGTTTTTTTTTACGGTTTTTGGGACTTTTTTACCATTTTTATCAACCCGAAAACCGAACCTGCAACAAAAAAGAAAGCAGCATATTCCTTTCTCAATAAATTTTGATAAATTACTATCAAAAAACATGCAATTAAAAAATGAAAAAATACTGCAAACTTAATAATTTTTTGATTTATATTTTTGAGATTTTTTTTTAAAAAATGATGGATCAAAATCCAAGAATAAAAAATAAAAAAACCCAAGAAAAATGAAAAAAGAAACTCCTCAGGCCAGGTTTTTGAAAAATCAGTCATAATCGAATAAATGTTCATAAGTTTAAAAAGAATTAAGAATTTAAACTTTTATGCACCCTTATCAACAACCTGCTTGCAGCACCCAAACCAAACAAAAAACCAATAATTAAACCAGTAGGTTCTGATTCATTTGCTTTATCGTAAATCTGACCAAAGTAAACACCTACACAAATGCAAATAGCAATTGCCCATCCCAAACTAAAGTCTTCAGCAGTTTTTGAATATTTTCCAGATTTTTTGATTACTTGCTTCTCCACCAATGAAGCAAATCTTCCAAAGTCTGGTCAAGAGAAATTTTTGGTTGCCATTTTGTTCTAGCTTTGAAATGACTACAATCACCAAGTAACAGAGGAACATCACTCGGCCTATCTAAGTCCGGATCCTTTATTACCTTTGGATTGATTGAAGAAAGTGCAATAAGTTTTTCAAGTAAAACAGAAATCGAAATTGCTGTTCCTGTACAAATGTTATACACCTCTCCAGGTTTACCTTTTTCAACAGCTAACTTGTAACCAGCAACAACATCTCTCACATCTGTAAAATCTCTTTCTGCATCAAGATTCCCAACTTTTATTACAGGATTCCCACCTCTTTCTATATCAACAATCTGTTTAGCAAAAGCACTTGCAACAAACTCTTCACCTCTTCTTGGTCCAGTATGGTTGAAAGCTCTAGTTCTGATAACTTTCATTCCGTAAGATTGATGATATTGATAACCTAAAAAATCTTGTGCAACCTTACTAACAGCATACGGTGAAAGAGGTCTTAGTGGATTGCTTTCCTTTATTGGAGTTTCTTCTGGATGAACAAGACCATACTCTTCTGAAGAACAAGCTATCTGAATTACAGGATCTAGATCTAGGTCTCTAACTGATTCAAAAAGATTAACTTGACCAGTGATATTTGTATTTATCGTATCTGCTGGAGCTCTCCATGAAGTTGGCACAAAAGATTGAGCCGCTAAATGAAAAATCCAATCAGGATTAGCTTCTCTTAATATGGTTCTCAAACTTGTCGAATCTTGCAAATCTCCTTCAAGCAAATTGACAGACTCTTTAACTGATTCCAAATGATGTAAAGGAGACCTTCTTCTTATCAATCCAAAAACTTCAACATCTTTATCTAGTAAAAATTCAGCAAGATGACTTCCTGCAAAACCACTAATTCCAGTTATTAAAGCTCTCATTGTCTTCCCTTTAATTCTATATTTTTAAATTCCAAATCTTTAAAATCTGAAAAAATTGAAATCAATCTATTGTATTTTGAAGTTCTTTCACCCCTTGCAGGAGCTCCTGTTTTTATGTATTTTGAACCTGTACCTACTGCTAGATCAGAAATAAAATCATCTTCTGTTTCTCCGGATCTGTGACTAACTGACCAATCCCAACCAATGGATTTAACTTTTTTAATCGCATTTATTGTCTCTGTAACAGTTCCCACTTGATTTAATTTAACTAACAATGTATTACATAATTTTTCTCTTATTGCCATCTCTATTTTTTCGACCTGAGTAACCAAAAGATCATCTCCGACAATATTTATAGACTCCCCTAATTTTGAATTTAAATAAACCCACCCATCAACATCACCTTCGTCAATACCATCTTCAATGGAAACAATTGGATATTTTTTAATCCAGTTTTCATAAATTGAAGTTAGTCGATATGAATCAATAAAAGAACCTTCCCAACTATACATATTATTATTGAACAATTCTGAACTTGCAACATCCAATCCTAAAAAAACTTCTTTCCCTAAGTTGTACTTAGAACCGGAAACAGCCTCTACAAGCAAGTCTAATGCTGAGGTATTGTTTTTCAAATTTGGAGCAAAGCCACCTTCATCACCTAATGCAATTGACATACCCTTATCTTTAATCAAAAACTTTAATTGATGATATATCTCAACACCTGCTTTCAAAGAACCCATAAAATCTTCCTTTAGAAAAGGGATAACCATAAACTCTTGAACATCTAAATTATTATTTGCATGAGCGCCACCATTTAGAACATTCATTGTTGGAATTGGTAATGATGGTTTCATATTGCTTATAGATGAAATCCACTGAAACAACTCAATATTCTCAAGAATTGCTCCAGCTCTACACATTGCCATTGACAAAGGCAATAAACAATTTGCACCAAACTTTGACTTTTGAGAAGTCCCATCAAGTTGAATCAAAGTTTTATCTATTTTTTCTTGATCTCTTGGATCAATATTTAGTATTTCTGGGATAACAACATTTTTAAGATTTTCTAGAACCTTATCCACTCCCTTCCCTTTCCATGAAGAACCACCATCTCTAATTTCCAAAGCTTCATAAGTTCCGGTAGATGCTCCAGAAGGAGCATTGGCCCCAACACATTGACCATTCTCTAAGTAAAGTTCAACCCTTACTGTTGGGAATCCTCGACTGTCCAGAATTAATCTTGACTTGTAATCTTTTATCTGTTTGGCCATTCGATATTTAAACCTCTTGAAATCGCTTCAATTGCTTTTTCTTTATATGTCGGATTTGAAGACTTGTGCTGCAATAAAGCACTTCGACAATATTGATAGGCATAATTTTTTGGAATTTCTTCAGCAGATGGTAATTTTGTCCCTTTTCTCCATTCGCTCCACATAAAATTCAAGACTTCCTCATTCTGTTCACACCATTTTTGAATTTCAAAATCATTGACACCGATATACAACTCCATTACTTCTTGATACATTAGTCTTTTATTAAAATGCACAACCACATCAGCCCAAGAAAGTTTATTGCGGTTCAAAAAATCAACTAAATTTTGATTGTTTTCGAAATTTGACCCTGCCCAAGACATTGCTGCTGATTCGGAAGAAACATGATTGATTTTCAAATTCCTTAAAAAACCTTCCCTTAAAGAAAGGCTTTCCAAAAAGATATCCTCAATCAAATTCTCATATTCCGAATCATCCTTTAGAAGACTTTCGTTAAACAACAGGAAATCTGGTCTTTGTGAAAGGTCGCTTTTTAGAAAAGAAAATTGATTGATTTTGAACAAATAATCATCATTCCTGTATGCACATCCACTTAGTAAAACAAATGTAAGAAAAAAAGAAAAAAACTTCAAGATTTAACTAAACTGTTCCAGGTAAAGCCTCTTCAGGCCTGTCTTCTGGACTCATAAGAAACTCTTCGACTTGTCCAGATCTAAGAACTACAAAACCTAAAGTATCTTGAGGATGGCTATCACGAATCAAACCAGCAAGTTCTAAAGGAGTAGAAACAATCTCTTCACTTGTGTTCTCTTCTCCATTGTAGAGCCTTCTAACTCTTGTTAAACCAAGGATAATATCACCCCTTGATAAACCTTGTCTGGAAGCAGGTGAATTAGGGTCTACATCCTGAACCATCACTCCTGACTTTCCTAAATAATCTTCTGGAATGTTAGCATAAATAGCCAAAGTATCATCAAGAGGCCTTAAACCGACTCCAACCCAAGGATGAAAGACTTCTTCACCTTGCATCATTTTATAAACAGAATCCCAAACAATATTTGATGGTGTTGCAAAATTCAAATCTAAAACACTAGTCATTAAATATTGTGGAGTTCCTTGATTCTCTTGAACAGAAAAAGACATTAAACCAATTATCTTTCCATTAAGATCAATAAGAGGTCCACCTCTGTTAAAAGTGAAATTATGAGCATCTGTTTGAATCATATTTGGCATAAGGTAACCATTAGGTAAAAAATAATCTCTTAAAGCAGAAACTATACCCCTTGTAGCTGCTTGTTGTTTTGGCAAAGGTCGACCGACCGCTATAACAGTTTGCCCTTGAGTTAACTTATCAGAATCGCCAAAAGAAGCTGCTTTGAATAAAGTATCAGCATTATCAACTTTTATCAAAGCAACATCATTAAACTTATCAGAACCAACCAAAGAAGCAGTGTATTTTTCTCCTTCAATTGTTACATTTATCCTTAAAGCATCTTCCATATTTTTTGCTGTTGTAACAATAAATCCATCTGGAGAAATAACAACACCTGGAAAACCATTTATACCAACTGTTCTAGTAAAGGTCCCAGAAAGGCTAATCCCATATCTGTTTTCAACAACCTCTATAGAAGCTAAAGACGGATCAATGATTTCAAGAGCTTTCACAGTTGGCAATTGAGATGTATCTAAATCAAAAGTTTCAACTTCTTTTGCAAAAATGGATGGTGTAGAAAAACAAACTAAAAAAAATATAGAAAAAAGACTAAGGATTCTCATAAAGTCCCTCCAGCGAAATTACCTTCGCCTGGTTGTTCTCCCAAGACAACAGGAACATTGAATATCTGTCCACCCCTATCAACTGAAAGAATCACCTTGACACCTTTATCTAATGAACGAATCCAAAACCTTGCCTCAAAAGCGTCTTTTGGCATTTTCATTTCTTTTTTTGTTATTTTTCCATTTGAATCCATATCCCATGCAATCTCAATAATCTTATCTCCTTTCCTCAAACCAGCTTTCGCAGAAGGGCTCTCTGGGTAAATGTCAAAAACTTCAAAAGGTGTTTTCACCTTGTTTCTTGCCTGTTTGACAAAAGTGTCTGAAGCACGATCGTAACCCTCTCTACCTCTAAAAGCTCCGCCGCCGCCTAATGGATTTCTTCCTTGTATACCAATATCATCAGACCATTCAAGTGTCATCCTGTCAATAAAAACATAAAGACCTAACCATGGATAAATAACACGACCATGATCTATTGTGTCGAACAAAGTCTTGCTAGCATCATTCGAAACTATTGCCATATTTTGTCCTTCCAGCATTGAAGAACCAGCAAAATTAACCCCTACCTGAAAACCACTCTCATCAAAAAGAGGTCCTCCAGAATTTCCCCCATTAATAGTTGCATCAGTGTCAAAAGTATGTGAAAGCTCTGTTCCGTAATCCCAAACAGTTGAAGTCCCTCCAATTGCACCATTCCCACCAAGCATCCTGTTTACCAACTGTGGAGAAAGAACCCTATCCCTGACTGATCCTGCAGTTACAGTATTTTTCAAAAGAAAATCTTTATACATTGTGAAATTAGAACTGTCTCCAGGGTTTCCTATTGCGTAAACCTGTTCCCCAGGAACAACATCATCAGAATTTCCGAATTCAACATATGGCCAAACGGTATCTTCGTCTCCAGGCTCAGGAACAATTTGAAGAATTGCAATATCTATTTTGCAATTATTAAAAAGCAGTTTAGCATCCTGTACTGAACCGTCATTAAGACGTATAAAAGCCCATCTCTGCTTTCCCCATCCCATAACATGACAGTTTGTCACTATATGACCTTCGGGTGTTACTATGGATCCAGAACCACCACCTAAAACAAAACCTGATTTATCTCCAGCATAATCTCCACCACCTGAAGTGACTGTTACTGTGGATTGAACACTCGTTGATACACTCTCCACCCATTCAGGATCGTCTTCTCCAAACACAAATGCAAAAAACGATACTGCAAACAAAACCAAAAAAATATTTTTTAAATTCATAAACTTATACCTCATTAAAACCAACTTTCGTCTTTAAAATCTATAACCTTTCTAACAGCCTTAAAATCAAAATCCCAAAAAGATCCATTTCTGTATATAGTAACAGTATGTCCTTTCATAGATGGATTTTCTCCAGTTATCCAAGACCCGAAAATAGACCAAAAATCTTCATTAGTCTCTAAATTTACACCATCAAGGGCTGTAATAATATCTCCAGTTCTAAGACCTGTTCTCCAACCTGATCCACTTTCAGAAAGACCAGGAATATACAAACCATTTCCAATATATCCAGTTTTTAATCTAATCTCTTCAGGAATTCCAACAGGGTCTAAACCCCATTCAACATGAAGATACCTTCCACTCTCTATCAATTCAGGAAGAACTATCTTAATAACATCGACAGGTAAACCGAAATTCAAAAATAAATTTTCAGAATTTCTTTGTTTGAATGTTGGCATTCCTAAAACTTCACCTCTTAAAGAAAGTAAAGCCCCTCCTTGCTGTCCTCCATTTAAAGCAGCATCAAACTGAAAAAAAGTAGAAAGTCCTCCTCCAAGCTTATTGCCAGATAATGTTTTTGCTGCAACAATGCCTTTTGAGGTATTACAACAAACACCTTCCGGATTTGGAGACATGACCATTAAGGATTCCCCAACAGAATATGGATTTTCAGCAAGTTTTAAAGATGGTATATGTGGTCTCTTTATCTCTAACCTAATAACAGCTAAATCTGTAGGGACATCGTAACCAACAACTTTCGCTTCAACACTCCTGCCATCATTAAAAAGAACTCCAATATGTTTCGCATCTCTTATATTTGAAGCAGTAGTAATAATTAAACCATCTTCGGAATCATAGATAAATCCGCTTCCTATTTCACTATTGCTCACATCTCCATAAACAGAAGGTGACATCTTTGATTTGATAACTTTGATACCAACTATGCTATTTCTTGAATTTCGATAAACCTCTTCAAAACGACTTCTTTCAAAATCACCTAAATCAACATCAGAAAAAGATGCCAAAAATAAACAAAATAACATTTTCAATACTTTCATAAAATTCTCCCTGGTCCTCCTGGAGGAATTATTGGAGGAATGCCGGGCAAGCCTGGATCCCCAGGTAAACCTGGATCGATTGGACTTGGAGAATCATCTTCTTCCTGGCTTGCCTGCTCCTCGTCGTCATCAAGGCCAAATCCAACAAATTCACAAACCTCGGTAGCATCCCTTGGACCAATTATCTCTAGCCTATTAACAACATCCCTTATTTCAGGAACCAGTTTTGCTAACCTTTCAGCCTCCCTTTTTTGACCTGGTGTCTCTATTGTTCCCTCAAGTATAGCCACTCTATTTTCAACACGAGGCTTTATGACTCCATGATTACCATTATCTTTATCATTGAGTTGTAACTGCAAGCAAACATCAGAGGAAAGCTGTACCAAAAGAGCGGCTTCAAGAGTTTTGTCAATTGCTTCTTTTGTTTTTTCTAAAGGAGCAATTTTTGTTTGCTCTGCAACAGTTTTGCCCACTCCCATATTCATCAAGCAAGCTTGAAGAGATAGTAAAGAAAAAATTAATATAAAAAACTTCATATCTTATAACCTAAGGATTATAAATTAATTCTTATATAAAATTCTACGAATTTTAGATATTTACTGCACTAAAGAATAATCAAGAACACTAGCTTGAATATAAGCCGGTGAAATCATCTCACTATAAAAACCATAAATCATACCCCCGACAAAAATCACCCACATAAATCTCGAAAAAATAATAGCAGTATAAGATTGAGAGTTAGACAATCTATAAAGTTGTCCAAAACCAAGAACAGACATTCTACAAAGCATTACTGAGGAAAGAATAATCAAAATAAAACCAAGATAAAGAGAAAAACCTTGTGTGAAAAAAGACAAAAGCAAACCCATTCCAAAAATACAACTATAAGGTGTTAGAAGACTAGAAGCAAAAAATGTAGGACCAAACCTTAATTCACTTTTGACAATAAGAGAGCCTAAATAATTACACAATGCATTTGTGAACCAAAGAACAAGAACGATCGCAGGAAACCATTGAATAAACATGTCAACATGCTGTCTAAAAAAATTAATCAAATTCTGAGCAGTGCCTGCTAAAACAATATAACCTTTTTCAGGATCATTTCCAACTTGAGAAAAAATACTTGTCTTGTTCATCTCAAGTTGTGCAGAAACGAATGTTGCATTAATTGCAGAAAGTAATATACCTCTAAAAGATGCAGCAAATCCAACAAACAAAAAAGAAGAGCACAAAACTAAAGCTAATGGATAAAAAAAAGTTTCTCCTTTACCAAAATCACCAAAAAGTTCTCCTGGATCTTCAAGCCCTTTAACAAAATCATTGGCTCCTTTTTTACCAAGGGACAAAAGCAAAAAGACTCCTATTAAAAAAAAAGTTAAAGCGGTTGCTGACCTTTGTGTAATGGTTATGAAACCAAGATCAAAAACAACAGGGTAAACAGAAGTAAAAAACATATTCTGAAAATCTTCAATCTCGCTTTTTTCAACTAAAGAAAGATCTGGCATCCATATTCTGTAAAGAGTCGCTGCTTCTTGACTGTAAACTATCCACCAAGAACCATTTTCGCCTTTTGAATCTTGATAATCTAATCTTGATATGTAATGATTGTCTGAATAACTAGTTGTTGAAAGGACAGAAAAACCAAGATTTTCTTCAAGGTGTCTCTGTAACAATCTTGACTTTAAGACAGTTGTTGAAACTTGTCCTGAAGAAACTGAAAGAGGAACTGATCTTATATCCAAGACTTTATTGGAACCCGAGTTACAAACAAACCTGTCTCCAACCTCTTCAATCTTCAACCAACCCGGCTTGAAATGCTTACCAGAAGAATATTCTGTATCTGGAACAACAACTTCCCATGAATCCTCTCCAAGTGAAGAACAGTCCCATACAGAAGGTAAGTTCAACCTGATACCGGTCGAATCATCAATAACCGTTGAGTTTGCTACAAAAGAAAACGAGATTAAAAAGAAAAAAACTAAACCAATCCTTTTAATCATAGTCAGATTTTAATTTTAAATAAAGTAGGGATGAAAAAATTCACCCCTATTCATTTAAAATCCGCCCATTCCAGGCATTCCTCCTCCTGGAGGAGGTCCTCCCATTGGTTGTTCTTTTTCTTCAGGAAGATCACTGACCATAACTTCTGTTGTCAAAACCATAGAAGCAATACTAGCAGCATTCCTTAAAGCGCTTCTTGTTACAACAAGAGGATCTATAACACCAACCTTAAGCAAATCACAATATTTTCCTGTTAATGCATTGAAACCATTAGATCCTTTTTGCTCTTGAACCTTCTCAACAACAACAGAACCTTCGTAACCAGCATTTTCAGCCACTCTTTTTAATGGTTCTGTAAGAGCATTTCTTACAACATTTATTCCCCAATTAATAGAAACATCATCGTCATTTAGGTTTTTAATTTTGTCAATACACCTTAAGAGTGTAACACCACCACCAGGCACAACACCCTCTTCTACAGCAGCACGGGTAGCTGACAAAGCATCTTCAAATCTGTGTTTCTTTTCTTTCATTTCAACTTCAGTTGGAGCACCAACCTGGATTTCAGCAACACCACCAGCAAGCTTGGCAAGTCTTTCTTGTAGTTTTTCTCTTTCCCAATCACTATCTGTAGCATCTATCTCAGACCTGATTTGATCAATCCTTCCAAGAACTGCTGGAGACCCTGAATTAGAACTAACAATAGTTGTATTGTTTTTGTCGATAATAATCTTTTGAGCAACACCCATCTGAGCTACCTCAACATTTTCTAGTTTTATACCCAAGTCTTTGCTAATAAATTCTCCACCAGTCAAAATTGCTATATCCTGCATCATGGCTTTTCTTCTGTCTCCATATCCAGGAGCTTTGACTGCACAGACATTCAATGTTCCGCGCAACTTGTTCAAAACCAAAGTTGACAAGACATCGTTTTCAACCTCTTCAGAAATAATCAAAAAAGGCCTTCCATCTTGTGCAACCTTTTCTAAAATTGGTAAAAATTCTTGAGCATTACTAATTTTTGATTCATATATAAGAATCAAAGCGCCCCTTTCATCCCCACCTATTTCACATTTCTGCATTTCTTTATCGTTTGCAAAATATGGACTTTGAAAACCTCTGTCAAACTGCATACCTTCAACAAAACCAGGTCCAGTAGTTAAACCTGTTTTTGATTCTTCTATCGTTATGACTCCATCATTTCCAACCTTTTCAATTGCTTCTGCAATCAATTTTCCAATTTCAGGATCATTATTTCCAGATATAGTTGCAACACGCTCTATATCTTCTCTTCCCTTAATTGGTTTAGCTGTTTTCTGAAGGTTTTCAACAACAGCATCAACTGCTGCCTGTATGCCCCTCTTTAAAAGCATTGGATTAGCTCCAGCAGAAACGGCCTTCAAACCTTCCTGAACCATTTTTTCAGTCAAAATGATAGCAGTGGTTGTTCCATCTCCAGCAGCATCATTAGTTTTGCTTGCAGCCTCTTTTGCAACCTGTGCACCCATATTTTCAAAAGGGTCAGGAAGTTCTATTTCTTTAGCAATAGTAATTCCATCGTTTGTGACGACAGGAGAACCAAACTTTTTATCTAAAATTACATTTCTTCCTCTTGGGCCAAGTGTTTGTCCAACCGCTTTAGCAACTTGCTGAACTCCTCCCAAAAATTTTTCTCTCGCTTCAGTATTAAAAATCAATTGTTTTGCCATAATAATTTAAACCTCTTTATTTATATTTATTTAATTTGTGCAAGAATATCATCTTCTCTAAGAATTAAATACTCTTCTCCTTCATGCGACAACTCGTTTCCTCCATATTTTGAAAAAACAACAGTATCACCAACCTTTAAATTCATTGGAGTGACAACCATTTGCCCATTAAGGTTTGCTTCTTTTTTCCCAGGGCCAACAGCTACAACTGTACCCTTCTGTGGTCTTTCTTTTGCTGAATCAGCAATAACTATACCGCTTGGACTAGCAGCCTCAGCATCTAGCCTCTTAACTATTACACGATCGCCTAACGGCATCAAATTCATCGTTCAACCTCCTAATCAATAAAATCAAACTGCTATTATAAAATAAAAATTAATTCAATGGGCACGGCCTGATGGTTTCGATAGATTCAAAAACGTCAGATGAAATTTCGGCTTTTGGCATTCCTGCTGTTTCAAAACCACATTTCGTTAAAGTCCCAGTAACCCAAATTGGATCAAAATCTCCAACCCTGTTTGTTGTCAACTTTTTAGTATAACCAGTTTTTAAATGAGTTAAATATATTTCATGTCTCAGATATCTATCCTGAGCAGAATAAACAACCCATTTCCCATCTGGCGACCAGTCTCCACTATGATCTACACCAACAGAATTGGAAACCCTTATCGGAGCTGTTGAATCTGTTTTAAGATCATAAACAACCAAAGCTTCTGCCAAGATTGATACAGTAAGACCTCCATCCATTTTTCCTGCCAATCTACTTTTTCCTTTTGAAGACTCTAAAAAGATACTTGGCATAGTATAGAGATTTGCTTCAATCAAAATTTGAGAAGAGTCTGGAGACCAAATGTATCTATTTGCACCAAGCCACATGTAAGGTTCTTCAGAATTGAAAACCTGCTTATCAGTCATATCTTCCCAAAAATCCCTTTCAACATCAAGCATAATAGTTACTAAATCTCTCTCTCCTTGATCGTTTAGAGCAACACTCATCAAGTAAAGATAGTTTCTTACTCCAGGTCTGTTTGCCATATATGCAATCCATTTTCCGTCTGGAGAAATAGCTGGTTTGATGTTACTGTCAACCTCGTCAGTCACCCTTTCTTCACAAAGTGCTTCGGGGCTTAATGTGTTTTTTTGATCATATGGCTCCAAATTCTCCCATTCTTTAATGTCAGAAGAATCGATTGCAAGAATACAATCTAAATCAACTATAAACAAATCCCTGTAAGCCTCTTGTGACCATGTCTCTAAAACTGTATTTTCTTCATAAAGATTGTGTTTAGGAAAATAATGTCCAATTGGCGGATAAACATCTTGTTCAAGTCTATAAGACTCATAAATCATATATTTTCCATCAGGTGTAAAAGAGGGAGAATAGTCTCCCCAATAATTCCTTGTTACAAAAACTTTCCTAGAAGCATCCCTGTTAATCAAAACAATCTCTGATTCTTGTCCCATGTCAGTAACGAAAGTAATCCATTCTCCATCAGGGCTCCAAAGTGCCTGGCCGTTAATGCTTGAATCCTTTGTTAAAGTCTCTGTTTCACCGGTAACCAAATCAATTACAAGAATATCTTCAGAAGTTGCATCACAAATCCCAGGAGCAAAAATGCCTTTGTGTTTTGGATTTTTAAGAGTGTTAGCACAAGTTTCATCAGTTGAAGCTCCCCAAGCATAATACATAAGGTATCTTCCGTCTGGAGAAATTTGTGGAGAAGCATCTCTAATTCCGTTAAAAGTTAAACGATGGGGCATAGACCCATCAGTATCCATGATGTAAAGTTCATCGCCTCCATCTCTGTTTGTTCTAAAAATTATAGAGCCTTCAGGGATATCCATGCTCTCAGATTGAGAGGATTCAAAAACAGTATAAGGGGTTAAAAGAAAATAAAAGAAAATCAATACATTAATCATCATCTTTACTCCACTGTCAAGGTAATGTGATTACCTGTCATTCTTAATTGTTCAATGCCATTTTTTGTAGGAATTATCAAAGGTTGAAAATCATAAGTAGAAGAAATTGTTCCTCCACCGCCTCCGCCAGCATTTCCTCCTGATGAAGAATCAGAGTCCCCACCGCCACAAGAAACAAGAAACAAAGGCAAAATAAAAATAAATAATTTAAAAAATTTTCTCATAATTTAACTCCCAAAAACATAAGTTACTACATAGTATGTATCAGCCGAAATAGGACCATTCAAACCAATAGTGAATGAAGTTGAAGCAGCAAACGGATCCAACTCTTCAGCAATCATATTTATCAAGTCTCCAGCACTGTTTGATTCATAAACCCTTACAGCTTCAACCTTTTGCAGATCGTTTAAACCTGCCCAAAGATCCCTGATTTCAAAAGACAAAGCATCGTTGCTTGAAACAGATTCCTTTATTTGGAAATGAACAACTTTGTAATTGCTCGTTCCTGGAACAGCCTGAATAGTTTCAAGTTCATTTACTTTAATAATGAAAGGGTCTATAGACACTTCCAAACCCTTTGATTCAACAACAGAACCCTCTTCAATAAAATCAAAAGCTACAGAATAAACTGCTGGTTCTGTATAACAGTGCGAAACCCCTTCTGCAGGAAGCCTATAAACTGTTCCCTCTAAGACATTTGAAACATTGTCACAATCAAAAGAATGCCCTGCTACAGAAATAACATTGCATGTTTCGATTCCATTGTCAGTAAAGAAAGTAACATCTTTGCCAACAAGACTATTGTGGAAATTGCCATGATTAACATCAATTATCGTATTATTTGAAGGATTACTGTCAACGACACCCTCTTGTCCTATGGAGTTTCTCCAAAAAAGATCTCCAGCAAGAATCAAAACTTCTTGTTCTAAAGTCACATTAGTGAAACCAACGATACTGTTTCCATCACCAAAATCCCATTCATAATTGAATCCATCCATCTCAGAACCTTTCTTGTCTGAACTGATACTGAACAACTT
The DNA here is from genome assembly GCA_964343345.1 of uncultured bacterium. Taxonomy (GTDB): domain Bacteria; phylum UBP7; class UBA6624; order UBA6624; family UBA6624; genus UBA6624. The sequence continues at coordinate 3,870 of CAYFJE010000006.1, read as the reverse complement.
CTTGGTTCCAGCACAAGCAAGACCATCTGCCGCACTGATTCCATTAACGAAAGAAGAGGATGAATCTGTTTCCTCCTTCACAACGATAAAAGTATGAAGAGTATTTTCAAGGTTAACATCATCTTTCGCTGCATTGTTGTCCGTTACATTCAAAGAAGATCTGAAAGTGATTTGACCAGGGATATCAGCACCATTGAACCAAATGTCATAATCACGCATCGTCCAGTCGTCATCGCAAAGGTCACCGTTTGAATCCTGGAAATTTTCTGGATCATCGTCTGAACTTTCTTCCTTACATGGAGGTTCAGATATTGTTCCATCACCATTCAAACCGCCAGGTCCAAAATTACCATCCCATGTTGTTAAGAGAGGGTCAACTTCACAATTCCCAAGAACTGAACATGGTCTTGTGTAATTAAACTGCTTGGTCCAAACAGAAAGGAAGCCTTCAGAATCGTCTGGGTCTGAAAAATTCCAAATGAAACTTCTAATCTGACCATCTGAATCAACTGATTCAGATCCATCAAACCGAACCCATCTTGTTGAATCATCTGAAGTTGAAATCTGGCACTCTTCATCATTGTCTTCAATCTCCCAATCATCATCAATTGAAATAAACCTAGTCTTCCAGTTTCCACAAGCTGACTGATCAGCTGGGAACTCCAAAAGAACAGGCAAAGGATGTGAAGGAACATAAACAAACGGAGGGGTTGGCATTGAGCCATCATCATTGTCATTGTCATAAACGGTTAAGAGTATTGGGAAAGATCCACCTTCAGTATATTCATGATCAACAACACTATCATTCACCAAAGGGCTGCCGTCACTAAAGTTCCAGGTCCATCCAACAACGATTCCATCTGGATCCAAAGAACCAGAACCATCAAAATTAAAAGTCACACCATCTTCAGCCTCTTTAAAGAAGTTCAGTGGGTTTGGTTCATTAAGAATATTTCCATTATTGTCAGTTTTGCAGTTTTCAATACATGTTATGTTTATAAGAGGGACAGGATCTTCATTTGCAAAAGGATTTTTTACTTTTACATTCACTGAAGTTGTATCAATGCTCGGAGGAACCAAGTCATCTCCAACAGTCAAAGTAACATCATAATAACAGTTTCCTTTTTCATCTTTTTGTAATTCAGTACAGTTTAAAGAAAAAGTATGAGCTATAGCTGTCGTACATAAACCGTCAAGACAAGGAATCAAGTCGTTTGTTCCATCTCCCCAATTCCATTCGTAAACAGCTATATAACTTCCCAATTCACTAGGGTTAGAGTTTCCTCCATCGAAATTAAAAGTTGACTCTGGCCCTTCACCAACCATTTTGTCAGCAACAATAATTGCCTCTGCTCCAGTATTATCATCTGGATCGTCTGGACCGTCTGGATCGTCTGGATCGTCAACAGGCAAACAACCTTCAGGTTTGCCACATGGGTATTTTCCAGAAGCATCAGTTGCATCATGATGTCCTCTTGGGTCGTAATGAACATCCGGACCAAAATTATTGAATCCAGGAGGGTCAGGTGGAGTACTGTAGTTCATCACAGATTCAAAATCACCCAAACCTTCTGGTGGACCAACACCATCGAAAGGGTGAGCGAAACCTGCACAATGTCCAAATTCATGAGCTGAAATAGACCTTACGGTAGCTTGGCTCCAGTTTGGAGCTTTATTCTCATGCATCTCAACATCACATTCAACCATCTGTCCTTGACCATTCCATGTGAAAACCGCCCAACCAGCCGCACCACCCAAATCATCACAAACAGACCAATCCCACTGGTTGTTTCCAAAATCTGGACATCTCGGAGCATCGTCGGCAATATGGACACCGTCAAGGTCAGCTGTTTGAATCCACTGCCACCATGTCATTCCTTCCTGAGAAAGAATTTTCCATTCTTCCTGTGTGTAATTGTTTCCGGAAAAATTAGGATTGAAATGAAATTCAAGAGGGCTTGTTGCTTTTACACCACCACCACTGTTGTATTCATGAGTTGTTATGCTTTTTGGAAATGCAATTGCTAGAGCAACAATGATTGGAAAAACACAAAGCCATAAAAAATAATTGGAATTGAAATTCTTTTTATTCATTACTCTTCCACCTCCTCAAACTCGATTCCCCGCAATACAGTCAACATGTTTTTCTCCTGGATAAGAAATGCATCTAGAGTTATAGGAACACCGTCTTGAGCCGTTTCACCAAAATTAGCATCAGTGGCAATAGCACCAATCTCCATAATCTCTAGAGGACTTTCTGTAACCTCTCTTGAAATAAAACCTTTTATTGGGTATATACCTTCAAAGTCGTACATTCTTGCAACACCATTGTTGTCGGGAATAACTCTGTAAGCCCCCCTACTAAAGCCAACAACAGGAACAGCAATGTTTCTAACATCTCTATTCCAAAGATGAAGAACATAAACTTCTCCTGGGAAAAATTGAGGATGACCTGAAATTCTTGTAGTCAAACCGTCAAAAACACCGCCTGGGTGATCAATTTCTATATAAACATTGTCGCCAACCTTCTGATAGCTTGGAAAATCTTCGATATTGTTCATCAAATCTTCTTGAACCTTGATTGTTACATATGTCCTTTTCCAAAACCTTTCAGAATGATCTATTCGATATTCGTAAGAAACAACCTCTCCAAGAACTGTAAAATCAGTCGCCCTGACAGACTCTTCTAAGGAGAGGTTGCTGAAAGTATGAGAGTCCAATCGAAGAACGCTCATGATAAAAAGTATGCAAAAGATAAAATATTTTTTCATAATCAATAACTCCTGTTGTTGCTTAAACCTAGAAATTATAAACACAAAATTGAGATATTTGCAGCAACTACGCTCTAAAGTATGATTACTTTAGTAATCACAAAACAATTATGTGGGAATACCTGACAGCAATAGGAACAATAAGCATTGTGGTACCGTTAGACCCGATTCCAAATGCCATTTGGAACCTTTCGATGATATACCTACTCTTTCAAGCATACCGATTGGGCCTCAAGGTGAAAGAGTACCTAATAGCCGTTGTCATAATTTCGATAACGATTATGCTGTTTGGTTTTGGCTCTGGAGAATCGGCAAACAACCCAATCCTTGCATTCATCATCATCATTTCAGCTGTAGCGATTGGAACATTTTTTCTCATGATGCTCGTGAAAAACGCCGAAAGCAAGGAATTCGGCTTTGGGCAATTGGGTCGTTTAAGGAGAAGCAAGAATGTTGAGGAAACATACCGAAAAAATCTCTACATAAACAATCAATTCAAGATTTGGGTGAGAAGCAAACAAAACCCTTTTGACCTAAATAAAGATGATCGTGACCATGAATTTGAAAAGCTATATGCAATGGGAGAGCTTGAAAGATGCAGGAGAAGGTTAAACGAAATGGGAATAGAGGGTGTTGACAGGTCTTCTGGAATCTATACCGCATTCAGCCAATATGCAACAGAACTTGCGAGATTCGACAGGGCTGTTATGAAAAGCTACAAAGGAAGAAAAGTTTATGGTATTGAGGATGATCCTGAAGGTGCAAAGATAGACAAGTGGGCAAAAAGGGACTAACTGCCGACAACACCCCAACCTATTTTTCTTAAATTCTCAGCATTGACTTTTTCCCAATGTTCAGTTTTTCTCCGAAACTTTCCCTCGAAACTTTTTATTTGTAACCTCTCGGAATGGCTCATATTAATGAAACCTTTCTTGTAGATTTTTTGAAGATCTTTTTTGATGGATCTCACACTTTTCCTATAGCCTTTCTCAAACCCCTCCAGAGGAATTTTTTTTGCAAAATCGTCTGCTCCGTATTTACGCACCCAGTGGGAAGATTTATGATGTTCCTTCTTGTCCTTTTTTTTGAATTTGATTTC
>CAYFJE010000005.1:5423-25239 GCA_964343345.1 uncultured bacterium | reverse complement strand
CCATGGTTTCAGGTTCTGGATCTTCAAGAAACTCACTGTGTCCACCTTTTTTTTTTGGATGGGGAGTAAGTCCTGGAACATGCGCATAATCAGGAAATACCATATTCGGGATTAATCTTTTGTTTTTATTTGAAATCATTGACTTTTTTTATATATATATAATCGCTGTTTAAATTTCTAGTTGGAATTTTAAAACAAGAGCCATTGTCTACAACAATAAACTCTTATTAATTCTGAGAAAGTTTAAAAAAAATATAAAACAAGCCCAGACGGATTGTTGATCTACTTCGCATCCGGTGTTGACCAGTCAGTTGGTATTGACTAATTTTTTAGTTTAGTTTGATTACCATTGGGGGGAGTTTCGGCTCCCTCCCCTTTACAATCAAAGGAAATAGATATTATGGATAAGAAGAAGTTGATGCAGGCAACATGGCCAATACATCAGAAGGTTGAAAAAATGAAATTCCCTCAAAAAATGTTTGCTGGGGAGTTGGATAAAGAAACTTATCATAGATTTCTATACAACGAATATCGCTGTATCAATGAACTTGAAAAGATATCAAATCAAAAAGGATTATTTGAGGACCTAGAAGATGTTCCATTCTCTCATAGGATTCTTGATGACATAAATGAGATAAAGGATAATTCCTGGAAAGTTGAAGAGCTAGACTCAACAAAAGAATATATAAATTACCTCAACTCTTCAATAGGGAATGATGAAGATAAATTATTGGCTCATGTTTATGTTCGACATTGTGCAGCAATGGCTGGAGGGCAGATGATAAAAACAAGGGTTCCCGGATCTGCAACAATGTTTGATTTTCCATGTGATACGAAAACAACACGTGACAAAATAAGAAACAAGGTAAAGGATTCCGACATCCCAGAAATCGCTAAATGCTTCGAATTTGCTGGAAAAACATTTGAAGATATGGAAAAATATTTATGAAGAATTTTTAAGCCAAGAAATATTTCAATCTTGGCTTAGATTTTCATTTTAGGGGCCTTGTATTAGAGCAAGGAATCCCGAGGAGAATAAAAAATGAAGAACAAAGCAATCATTCTGATTGCCGCTGCAGCAATTCTGTTCTATGCTTTTGGTAACAGTAGTAAAACAACACCTACCGAAGCTGGACAAACGGTTGAAGCAAAAGGCAAGTCAGAAAAAACAGAAGAAATCAACATTGCTTTTGAAATCAAGGATGACTATACGAATCCTGATACAAATCCAGAAAGATTGGCGGAATACCTTTCCAGAAACTTGGGAATGCCAGTCAATATATATCCAATAACAAGCCACAATACAGCCATTGAAGCATTGAGGTACGGACATGCTCATATGGCTTTCTTGGATGGTGGCGCAGGCTGGATAGGATGGAAACAACATGGGTTTGCAGTTATAGCAGCAGACTTAAAATCAAATGGGCAGTCATACTACACTGCACAAGCAATGGTTAGAAAAAGTAGCGGAATCGAAACTTATTCCGACCTAAAAGGAAAGACATCTTGTCATACGGGATGGCTGAAAAGCGCCGGGATGATTATGCCTATGGGCACAATGATTGGAAAGGGAGTTGTTGAGGTTTTTGGTGACAAGAATGATATTAACAATCTTAAGTACACAATTGAAGGTTTTTTTGGAAATGCAATCATTCCTGAATCTTCTGATATTTATGGAGGTTATGCTGGGGCATTGAGGTGTCTTTCAGATGGAACTGGAGATGTAGCCTTTGTTAAATCAACAACATGGGAGGACTATTGTGGAAAAGAGGATGCTCCAGAGTGGTGCATATCAAAAGACAATTTCTCTCAACTTGAAGCATTTGGAAGAGTTCCAAGCCATCCGGTAATGGTGAATCCCGACAAAACTGACAAAAGGACAATTACTAAATTGCAAAAAGCTCTAATGTCTCTCAACGACAATGAGGAAGGACAAAAGATACTAAGTGAAATTCTCGAAACTAGTGGAATAGTTTTGACAAATACAGAAGATCATCTAGGGGCCTACTCAAATGCAATGGGGAACATTCCGGGAATGGTAGATTACACTATGACAAACATAGAAAAATAAAAAACAAGGAGATTTTAAATTATGAAAAAATTATTAGTAATATTAGCAATCTTGACAGTTGTCCCAATAAATCTAAATGCAGCACCAGCAGCAAGCGGTGAGATATTCTTCAGAATGGACATGGCTGACACTGGAACTGAATGGGACCTATGGAGAGGTAGGATAAATTTCAAAGGCAATGCTGGAGAAAATACAAGCTACAGGCTTACTCTTGATGGCAAATACTCAGATCAAAGCTATATGGATCCATATGTGAAATATGCTTATGTAACAACAAAAACAAGCATGGGGAAATTGACTTTTGGTCAATTTGGAAAACCATGGAACAGCATGGAAGACAAATTCAGTGGAAGAAGGTTTGTTTACAAATCTGTTCCTGACTCTGAAAAGTGGATGGCTTCGCAAGACATGGGATTACAGCTTCAAACTGATTGGCTCTTCAATAAAGGCATGAAAATTTACATGACAAGCGGAGAGAATGGACAATCTGCTGAAGGTGAAGATGGTTTCATAGGCATTTTTATGCAACATGAACTTTCAGATTCAATTACATTCAGCTTGTTATCAGAATCAGGCTCTACGGGGGCAGATGATGACAATTCAGAAATGATGTTGGGGCATCTTGGATACAAAGCAGGATCGTTCTCTTTCGGTTTTGGTTTTGCTGATGGTGAGATTGATGATTCAAGCACTGGTTCTGCTGTTACCACAACAAGAGAAGGTACTTGGTTTGATGTTTCCGTTGCTATGACAGACGGTGTAACTTTGTTTTTAAGAAACAAAGACACAACAGATGCTAACGAGGTTAGCAACATGGTCATGGGTATTCAGACAAAGATCAATGATTCAGTTCATGCTGCATTCGCTTTTCAATCCGACGATACAAATGGTTTGACAAAAGATACCACCAGTCTGTGTTTCGCACTTAAGTTCTAAGAAATATTTCTAAAAAAAAAGGGGGGATACTCCCCCTTTATCAAACCTATAATAAACCTTAATGTTGATAACATTCATTGTTTTTCTTTTTTCCCTTATGCAAGAAACCGGTTCTTACGAGTACCAAAATATTGATAATTACTTAAGTTTTTACAAAAAACTTTACAACTGCAATGACGACTTTCCGAAAGAAGATGAGAACGCCAAAATCCTAAGAGAAGAATTCCTGAGAAAGGATAAAGACAAAAATTGCTTTCTTTCAAAAAAAGAACTTGGCATCTTTGAACTCGGGTTCAACGAAATGGACGAAAGTCAGGACAGTCAAATATCTTTACATGAATTTATCTTTGAAAAAGGCCTGAGAAATGGCTTGGACCAAAACAAAGACGGATTGATTTCATCTCAAGAATGGGGGATACTGGAACAATTCCTCCCTAAAGCAATGACATTTTTCGAAATCATCGATTTTGATATGGATGAAAATATTTCCTTTTACGAATACGACATATCAAAAACAGCAGAAAGTCTAAACAATGATGATGCCCTCTCTTCTTTTCATGCAGAAATAGCATCACTGTATCCAACACTAATAAAACCAACATTTGAAAATTTAAAAAAACATGACAAAAACTCTGACGGCAAGATCCAAATTGAAGAATACCTCATGAGAGGTTCAGGTTTAGTTGTATTATTTTTTAAAGAAATGATTGATCAAATGGGCACTAAACCATTTCAAAATCCGTCAAAAGAACTCTTGCCGATATTAATAGCTTTGGATAAAGATGGTGACAATGAAATTGATATTTCTGAATATAAAGATTTTGCAAAAAGATTTTGTTTAGGGAGCAATAAACTTCCAGAAGAATCTCTATTTATCCTTTTTGATAGCGATTACTCAAACAACCTGGATTGGTTCGAAGTAGGAGCCCTTGAAGGGTTCCCATTCATTTTTGAAACAATGGATACAAACGGAAACTTCAAACTTGAGTTTGGTGAAGTTCAAGATCATTTTATGGATTTTTCAAGATACCAAAGATTCCAAGATGGGAAATTAATTTTTGATTTCAAAAAAATTGATGTGAATAATGATGGGGAATTAACGTTAATCGAAAGCGGCTTGTCTTTAGCAAATTTTCAAAAAATTGATGTGAATAATGATGGGGGCATTTCCCCAGGAGAAGCTTATGTTAAATAATAAAATATTCATTCTTGTCGTCTTTGCTTTCTTTTTAACATTTGATTTGAATTCTGTGGAGGATACAAAAATGAAAGATAATATTTCAAAAATCAAAGAAATGGCTCTTGGTGAAAATGATGCCATGAATAAATTAGCGGAATTGTGTTTGGGAATCGGACACAGGCTTTCAGGAAGCAAAGGTTTAGAAGAGGCTGTTCTTTGGGGTAAAAAATCCTTTGAAGATGAAGGGATTAATACTTTTTTACATGAAGTAATGGTTCCTCATTGGGAAAGAAATGAAGAATCTTTGTTTCTTATACAACCTTACCTAAAAAAAATGAGCTTTCTTTCTTTTGGAGGCTCTGTAGCGACATTAAATGACGAAGGTGAAATAGAACCAATCATTGCTGATGTTGTTGTCTTGAATAGTATAGAAGAGTTAAGTTCTGATGTTGCAGGAAAAATAGTCCTTTTCAATATCCCAATGCCACAAAATTCCCTACAGGGCTATGGTGCAGTTTCAAAATTCAGATATTCAGGAGCAATAGAGGCTGCGAAACATGGAGCAATTGGTGCCTTGTTGAGATCCATAACGACAAATAGTTTGAACACTCCCCATACTGGTGGCATGGGTTACTCAAATGAATATAAAAAAATTCCTTATGGAGCAGTAACGATTGAAGATGCAATGGCAATGGCTAAAATGCAAGAAATGGGCATCCCAATTAGAGTTCAAATGAAACTTTCAGCAAAAACTTACCCTGATGCACTTTCTCACAATGTTATTGGTGAAATCAAAGGAAGCAAGTATCCAGATGAAATAGTTATTGTTTCAGGTCACTTAGATGCTTGGGATGTTGGTCATGGAGCCTTTGATGATGGAGCCGGTGTTGTTCATGCGATGGAAACACTTAGCATAATTAAAAGGCTTGGTTTGAAGCCTAAAAGGACTATACGAGCAATACTTTGGACAAATGAAGAGAATGGAGCAAGAGGAGGTACTATGTACTCAAAAGAACATGGCAAAAACACCTTTGCTGCAATCGAATCTGATTTAGGTGCTGAAAAACCAACTGGATGGGTCGCCGAAGGCAGTGAGTCCCAGAAAAAAATGTTAAAGAAAATTCTTGAAAACACGGGGCTTGACCTTATAGGAGAAGGAAGTGGTGTTGATATTGGCCCGATGAGAGAACATGGTGTCCTTTTAATTGGGTTGAGGAATATTGGTGTTAGGTATTTTGATTACCACCATGCACCTTCAGACACATTAGATAAAATTGATGAACTGGAATTTGAGGAAGGTTTGGCTCATATTGCCGGATTAACCTGGGCTCTAGCAAATATTGAAACTGCTGAAAATTAATAAAAATTAGATAATTTTTTTTAGAATAGTTTCTTATGTCAAAAGAAACAAAAACAATCGCAGTTATAGGAAATCTTGGAGTTGGAAAAACTCTGCTAGTTGAATCTATGGCTTTCAAATCCGGAGCAGTAACAAGACTTGGAGAACTACAAAAAGGAACAAGCAAAATTGCTGTTCATCAAGAAGAGAAAGATAGAAAAATGAGCCTTTTCCTTTGTCCAGCCTGTTTTGATTTTGGAAATTACAGATTCCAAATGATTGATACTCCTGGATCTAATGATTTTAGATGTGACAGAACAGCTGCTTTATCTGTTGCCGATGCTGCTCTTCTGGTGATTGACCCAACGATAGGTGTTGACATGGCGTCTAAAAGACTCCTTTCAGAAGCTCAGTCTTTCAAATTGCCAGTTATGGTTGTTGTCTCAAGGATGGACAACAGCAATGCGAATGCAGATTGTTGGAAAGATTTCGGTGTTGATTCTGTGGTTCCGTTCCAAACGAACATCAACACTGGAAATGATTTTGATGAACCAACTGAATTGCTTGCAGAAGGATCCGACCTTCCAGAATCTTTGCTAGAGAAAGTTGTTGAACAGGATGAAGAATTGATGGAAGCGTATTTTGAAGGAAACGAATTGCCTTTTGGAAAACTAAAACAAGCTTTTGCAAATGGTGTTTTGAATTCAGAAATAGTTCCAGTTTTGTTTTGTTCATCTGTTTCCCAAAAGGGTACAGAAAGTTTAGCAAACACAATTGGAAATCTTTTTCCTGGCCCAAAAAATTCAATCTTTTCGAAAAGATCGGGATTGTTAGGGAAAAACGAACCTGCATTACAAATATTCAAAACAAGGCATGAAGGAAAAATGGGAGAAGTTCAATATGCAAGAGTTGCTTCAGGAACAATAAAAAAAGGAGACACTCTTAAAAATAGCCGAACAGGAGACAATGAAAGATTGACCCAACTGTATAAAGTGAATATCGGAGATCGAGAGGGAATCGACTCTATTGAAGCTGGAGATATTGTTGCATTAGTTAAATTAAAAAGCACATTAGGGGGAGACACATTAGGAAAAGGAGCGAAGCTTAACGATATCCCTTTTCCTAAACCAACATCATGGGAAGCAATAGATTCTGAGACAGAAAAAGACGCAACCAAGGTAAGTGATGCTATAAAAACCTTGCTCAGAGAAGACCCTGCAGTAACTTATGGTTACAAATCGGAGACACATCAAAATGTTATTGAATGTTTTGGAGAAATTCAACTCTCTGTTCTTTCTTCAAGAGCACAAAATGAATTTGGAGTGAAAGCAATTGCATCAGCTCCAAAAATCCCTTTTAAAGAGACATTCACAAGTTCTGGCAATGCGACTTATAGACATAAAAAACAATCTGGTGGATCGGGACAGTTTGGAGAATGTGCCTTGAGGGTAAAACCTTTGTTGCGAGATGGAGGATTTGAGTTTGTTGACAGTATTGTCGGAGGAAAAATTCCTAAAAAGTTTATCGGATCTGTAGAAAAGGGAGTTTCGCAAGGGATGGAAAAAGGTTCTTTGATAGGAGCTCAAGTTGTAGATATAGAAGTTTCAGTTTTTGATGGAAAAACACATGATGTCGATTCAAATGACATATCCTTCCAAATAGCAGGCCTACAGTGTTTCAGGCTTCTCGAAAACCAATGTCAAAAAATAATCCTTGAACCAATTTACAAAGTCAACATAACAATACCTGACAACCTTATGGGAGAAATCATTGGAGACCTTAATGCAAGAAGAGGAAAAATCTTAGGCCAAGATGCAACTGGACAAGGCTTAACGACAATCAAAGCAGAAGTCCCTTTGATGGAAATGTACAAATATGATAATTCCTTAAGGTCGATTGCAAAAGGAGATGGTTTTTTTGATATGGAATTTCATACTTACGAACCTCTTCCTGCTGACCAAACAAAGAAAATAGTGGCTGCACATGAAACTGAGAAAAAGGCTTAATGTCTTTTTTATTTATTTACCAAATTCTTTTAAGCTTTATACAAGTCCCACCTGATCATTCAGATGTAAATTACAGTTACGGAAGATTCGAAAGAACAACGATCGATCTGTGGTTGGCAAAAAAAGAATCTCCTACACCTTTAGTCATTTATTTTCATGGAGGGGGTTTTAGAGGGGGAGACAAAAAAAATGCTAATCAAGAATTCCTAAAAACAATCCTTGAAAATGGAATTTCTTTTGCCTCAGTGAATTACAGGCTGACTTGGCAAGCTCCATTTCCTGCACAGTTACAAGATGCTGGGGCGGCAATACAGTTTCTAAGAGAACATGCAGAAAAATTCAATTTACAACCAAGTTCTTTTGGTGCGATAGGAGAGTCTGCAGGAGGTGTTATAGCATTATGGCTAGCATTCAATGATGACTCTTCTGAAGAAACAAATCCTAGAAACATTTTTCCCTTTAAAGGATCCACAAAAGTTCAAGCAGCTGTTGGAATAGCTGCCCAAACAACATTAGATCCAAGAGATATTTTTGAATTATTCAACACAAATCAACTTGAACAAGCGATGTATGGTTTTTATGGCATCAGGTCTACCGACGATATCAACAATCCGAAATTTCAAAATCTCTTTGAATGGGCATCTCCAATCAATCATGTTGACGAAAAAGACCCTCCAGTACTTCTTCACTATTGGCAAAAAAATGAAACCTTACCAAGGAATGTTTCAGGAGAAATATATATACATCATCCAAAATTTGGATTTTACTTAAAAGAAAAAATGGATTCATTGAACGTTGAATGCATTTTGAAACTTTATGAACAAAACCCAAATCAAGCTTGGGCTGAAATTGTTGATTTTTTCAACAAGCATCTAAATTAATAATATATAAATATATTATTTTTAATTCATTACAATTATTTTTAAATATTTGTTTAATAAGGAGGATTTTTTATGAACAAGTTAGCTAAGATACTTTTGATCGTTGGTGGTTTAAATTGGGGGTTGCACGCATTTGAAATGAATATAGTTGATCAACTATTGGGCGCAGGTTCAACCGGCGCGAAAATCGTTTACATTGCTGTTGCACTTTCTGCCATCATGTGTATGAAAGAATGTAGTGGTGGGTCTTGCTGCAACGAAGAAGACAAATAAGATGTTGGTTGTGGGCCTGTTAGCAGGCCCACAGGTTTTCAGTTTTTAAAAAGCTTGATTTTCTTTCCTTCCCATCCTGGAAATAATTCTTTATCATTTTTAATTCCAAAGGTTGACTCCGTAACTTCACTGAAAATTGCTCTAAAGTCTGTTGTCACGGGAAGATCACGACCATCTTCGAGATTGTCTTTAACCAAATCGGGTACATTGCCATGAACCTTACCCCCATCAACATCCTTTCCTAAAACAAACAAACAAGAACCCCTCCCATGATCGGTTCCTCCTGTCCCGTTTTCTTTCACTGTTCTTCCGAATTCAGTCATTGTCATCAAATTGACTCTGTCTTGATATGAACCTAAATCCTTCCAGAAAGCAGCAATGGAATCTGAAAGGTCTTTAAGATTATTTGCAAAAGACCCTTGAGAAGTCCCTTGTTGAACATGGGTATCCCATCCTCCAGTTTCAGCAAAAGCTACCTCCAGTCCAACATCGGCTTTTATTAGCTGTGCGATCTGCTTTAAAGAATTCCCGAGTTTTGAATTCGGATAAGGAACTTTTGATTTTGCAACATAATCTGTTTCTCTTATTTTCTCCAACAGGTCAACGGCTTCAAAAGTTGCATTTGCTGTATCCTTGAGTATCTCTTTTGTTGTATCTTCATAAAGAGATTCAAAAGTATTTCCAACAATATTTCCAAGGTTTATATAACTTGGAAGACCAAAATTGTCTAAATCAGATATTGCTAAAGCTGATTCATCGCCGTAAAGAGATCTCGGCAAAGATGGAGTTAAAGCAACTGATTGAAATGGGGTTGGAGACTCGTGTCCCATCAATCCAACAGCTCTATTGAGCCAGCCTGAACTAGTCCCTTTGTCCCCTGGAGTACCTGATTCCATGAAATCTTGGGCATCAAAATGACTTCGTGTTTTATTTGGGCTACCCATACCATGAACAACAGCTAGACTACCTTCTTTCCAGTAATCCATCAAAGTAATGAGCGAAGGATGAAAACCAAAACCGTTATCAAGATCCATAACAGAATCATTGTTAAGTCCTGGATCCATATAAAGCCTAGGACGTGCATCTATCAAATACCTATCATTAAGTTTTGGGACAGCCATGAGCCCATCCATCGCGCCTCTCTGGAAAATAGTGACTAATATTTTCTTATCCCTAAAAAGATGGTTTTGAGAATTCATAACGGCCCTGTTTATAAACAAAGGATTACCACCAACTCCCAAACTAAATACAGCAATGCCTCCAGATTTCAAAAAAGCTCGCCTGGTCCAGATGCCTTTTATATCATCATCGTGATCATCATGCATACTTACCTCCTTTGAAACTCAGGACTGCCCAAGATAACACCAACAACCTGAGCCAATATGCTAGCATTTTCTTTTCTTGATTTTCTATCATCACCTTGATCGAAATCTTGTTCGACAACAGTCAAAGCATCTTGATCTCCCATATACCCAGACATATTTCTTTTAGTTTCAAACTGTGCGGATGCAGACTCAATTTTTGTGTCTAAGTTTTCAACATTTATAACCGGTTCTAAAATTCTCAATGTTTCTTCTAAATCCCTGTAAGGCATTAAGAGTCTTGCATAAACCTCAAGAGCATGCTGCACGCTTTCAGGCTCATGAAACACTCCTCCAAAAGTGTTGAGTTTCTTTAAATCTGAAGAAACGCCTCTAATTTTGTTCCCTGCAATAGAAAGTCCGAAATTCATTCTTGAAATCAAAGACCCAGTATTAACCCAGGCTGTGGCAGAATCAGGATATCCTGTTGGAGCTTGGTACCTGTATATCGATTGTCCCATAGCTGTTATGTTGTTTAATAAACCTTTTTGTTGAGTTAATTCGCTATCTAAAATTCGAATTGTGGAAATGGCTAATTCAAATGGGGATTTTATTTTTGACCTTATAGCTTCATCTTTCCAAAAATAATCAGAATAAAACATAGATCTATAAACTTCAGTCAAATTTCCTGAACTTTCTAAATAAGCTTTTGACATTATTTTGATAAGTGCTTCAGGCGGATTATCTTGAACAAATTTTGTTGCTATTTTTTTTGACAAAAACCTAGCTGTGTATTCATTTTGAGACAAGATATCTAAAACCTTTTCTCCTTCCTCAATCCCCCCTCCTCTACCAAAATGATTTCCTAAAATATTTTTTTCTCCAGCATCATGAGCACTTGCCCTGAAAACGAAAGAACCCTCCTGTACAAAACCGAGTCTTTGTAATTGTGAACTCAAAAAAGAATCACTTGGATTGCTTTGATTGCCCATTAGGGTGATGTTTTCAGGGAGCCTAGTATTTAGGCTGTCTGTCAACATCCATGTCCACCCTGTGAAAGCACGAGCAACCTCCTGCACATCTTCCTGGGTATAACCTCCAACATTATTAAATGCATCGACCCCTAACGTATGCAGTTCCATCAATTCTCTAGCATAATTTTCATTCAAGCCTCTCCCTGAGTTCCCCAAAAGTTTTCTTGCAGATTTTGGCAGGTCTCTTTTTCTTGTTGTGTTAGACAGTTTTTCCATATGGAAACTAGCAGTTGTTTCAACATTTGAGCCTGCTGTAGAAAGTCCATTGTCAAGATAAAACAGCATTCCTGGATGTTTTGCAGTTGATTCAAGCATCTCTCTAAAATCCCCAAAAACATTGTTTCTTATCGCATCTCTTTCGTATGAATAGACATAAGGCCTAACCTGGTTTTTGCTAGCATCAATATTGAAATGATTGAACCAAAAATCTGTCAAAACCTCCTGAAGTTGATTTTCAGAATAAGCTGCTCTTACTATTTTTTGAGCTGTTATTTCCGAATCGTATTCGGCAATAGGCCTAAGAGAAAATTCCTCCATGTACAAAAGAGCTAGATTCCTTCGATCTTCATTTGTTATCATTGAGTAATCCTTATCTGTTATCAATCCTGATTCCACAGCCCATTTTTGTAACTTTTGATTAATTTGTCCCATTGGAACATATGTGCTTGCCATTTCTTCTAAAGACATATTCACCGTTTTGAAATCAAGTTTATTAAAAATATCTTCTAATTGAGAATCGTCCTGTGATCCGAGCAACTGCCTTTCAAACCAATTACCGACACCTAAAGAAACAACCTCATCAATGTCTCCCTGCCTTGGACCGAAAGCAAACCTGTCCAAAACATGGCGAGCAGCTTCTTCGTCTGTAAGACCGAGTTTAGTCCAAGGTTTATTTGCGAGATGAGCTCCGTTGAGAAGAGAAAGAAAAAAAATGAATGATATAAATTTAAATTTTCTAAACATTTTTTTCGCTGCCTATATAGTACTATGGAATTTTAAGAAAAGTTTCTTTTTTAAATTTTGACTTTCTGTAAACGTAGACTATTTCCAATCACAATAACATCAGAACAAATCATAGCCATTTGCGCAACTACTGGATGCAAAACTCCAAAAAAAGCTAAAGGTATAGCGATGACATTGTAAAGAGCTGCCCAAAATAAATTTTGTCCGACAACAGAAAATGTTTTTTGACTAAGGATTATTGCTTTGTATATATTGAGAAGATTCCCCTTTGGCAAAACAAGGCTTCCGTTCTGTTTTGCAAGATCTGAACCGTCTCCCATGGCGATTCCAACAGTAGCTGATGCCAATGCTGGAGCATCATTAACACCATCTCCAGCAAAAACAACATGGGTCTTCTTTTTTTCATACATTTCAACTAAGGAAAGTTTATCTTCAGGTTTTTGGGAATGGAAATAACTCTTAATCGAAAGTGCCTTAGCAACAGTCCTAACAGGGCCTTCTCGATCGCCACTTGCAATAATGACTTTGATTTTCATTTTTTTAATCTTTTTCACTGTTTCGATTGCATTTTCTCTGATTTCATCTCTAAGTTCTATCAAACCTACAGGGTTATTGTCTACACTTACAGCAACAAGTGTCGAATCCTTTGAGACACTTTCAGGAGCAACAAAAGAATCTCCAAAAACCCATGAGGCTCTGCCAGCCAGAACTTTGTTTTTGTTGTTGTCAAAAGACTCAACACCAGAACCAAAATGATATTTGTAATTTTTAAATTTTTCCCAAATTATTTTTTTTGATTCAGAATACTTTAATATTGATTTTGCTATCGGGTGATTGCTGCCTTCCTCTGCTGAGGCAGCATATTTTAAAACCTGTTCTTCAGTGTAATTTTCAAAAGCTGTAACTGAGTTGACTACTGGTCTCCCTGTAGTAAGTGTCCCTGTTTTATCTAAAATCAAAACCTTACAACTTTTCAAAGCCTCTAAACCTTTTCCATCACGAATAATCAATCCGATTTTAGCCCCCCTACCTGCACCTATAAAAAGAGCCAATGGGGTTGCTATGCCTAATGGGCAAGGGCAAGAAACAACCAAAACAGCAAGAACAACCATAAACCAACTTAATGGTTCCATGCCAATGTTCAACATTGAAATCAATGATTTGTTTATTTGTTGCATTTCAACCGGAAAAGAAATCCAACAAAGGCCTGCCAGTCCCGCTGCCCACAAAACAATCGGGATAAAAACAGCAACAATTTTGTCCACCAAGCCTTGAACGGGGATTTTTGCAGCACTTGCATTCTCAACCATTTCAACCAACTTTGCAAGATAACCTTCATCTCCAGATGCCCGAACCTTAACAACTAAACGTCCTGAAATATTCAAAGTCCCTCCAGTAACATCGTCTTCAACATCTTTTAAGACAGGTTCCGATTCTCCAGTTATTAGACTTTCATCAATCTCACTTTTTCCCTCAAAAACAATCCCATCCAAAGGTATTGATTCCCCAGGTAAAACCAAAATATAATCGCCTACTTTGACATCTTTTAATTTTGTTTGAATGTTTTTTTTACCTTTGATCAAAATGACTTCATCTGGCATTAATTTTAAAAGATCCTTGACCGCAAGATCTGCTTTGTTTTTAAGGCTTGATTCCAAATGCTGACCAGTAAGATATATTGCTAGAAGAATAATACCTTCTTTACCCATTCCATGATAACCATTAGCCATTGCAAAAACATGATGAAATGCAGCTCCCCAAACACCAATGAATATTAACGATTCCATTTTGTAAGCTTTTTCTTTAAAAGATTGGATTCCTTCTCTTGTCAACTTGCGAGCAGGAGCACTGCTTAAACAAAAAACAAGTAGAACAAGAGTGAAGAATTGACCTTTGATAAAAAAAGCCAAAATAGCCAAAGGCCAAATAATCCAAAGGTCTTTCGCTGTGTTCTCACCAATATCTTCAAAAAAATAACCTTGATCTATAATGACATTTTTAACCAAAGATATAGAAAAATTTCCAGAAACGGAAACTTTTTTGCTATGAAGATTGACAGATACCTTCTCTACCCCTTCCACTTCTGCAATGGCCTTCTCTAAAGATGTTACACAATTTGCACAATGCATGCCAAAAACGCTAGATGAAAAATTTGATTTTGACATTTTTAACCTTTGATAAACTTTTTACAGCACTGGGAAAATTCGGTAATTCTTTTTAATGCCAACTCCTTATCTTCTGCCCTGATAGCTTCAGTACAACAACTTTCTAAATGATTTTGCATCAATGATGCTGAAACACTGTCTAATGCAGCCCTTGCAGCATGTATCTGTGTTAAGACATCGAGACAGTAACTTCCATCTCCAATCATTTTCTGAATTCCTCCAATCTGGCCTTTCACTCTAGCCAAATTCCTTAAAGCCTGACCGTGAAGTTCACTTAAAGAATCACAATAATTATCACTTTTCATAAATACCCCCAAAGGGTATATTCTATCTTTTATTGTTGATTTTTTAAAAATATCCACTTCAAAAATAACAATACCTGGTTGAAAAACTGATACCCATATAGGGTATTCTAAAAATTAAATATCCCAGGGTTTATTGTTGGGTTTTTTAAATAAATTTTCTTCACTGTTGAACCAATTACATGTTTTTTGCAATGCCTCTTTCATTGATGTTGGTTTCCAAAGAAGTTTTTTCTTTGCTTTTGATATATCCAAACAAGAATCCCTTTGCAACCAAGATGCATAAGGTTGCCATTCTCTTGATTTTGTAAAATTCTTGTTTTTTTGAAGAGGGCTCCAGTATTTTTTCAAAGAGACATTTTTGAATTTTGGTTTTATCCCAAGAGTTCTTGCCATCTCTAATAGATACTCCTTTAAAGTTGGAGATTCTTCTTGAGCAAGGTTGAAAGCTTCTCCAAACACTTCCTGGTTTAAATTCAACACTGACATGATCCCATCAATTACATCTTCAGAAAAGACATGCGTGAATCTAAACCTACCCCCATCTGGCAAATCTACAGCCCTTCCACTTTCAAGCCACAACTGGTATTTCCAACTTCTTAAAGTGTAATCATGAGGCCCTTCAACTATTGGGATTCTTATTCTTGTTTCAGGGAAATTGATATCATTTGAAGCATTTTTCAAAATATTTTCAGCATCCCTTTTTCCTGTACCATAATTCCAACTTTCAATATTGTTTTCCCATGGTTCATTTAATGGGTTGGAAAAATCATCTTCTTTTATAAAGTTGTTATGAAGCCTTTTTGTGACAGCATAAACAGAACCGGTTGAAATATGTACAAAATGCCCAATGGATAAAGGGTCTGAAAATGCAAAAACAGCATCTCGAGCATGTTCTTTTGTAAAAGAAAGGAAGTCAACAACAGCATCAAAAACAATATTATTTTTAGATTTGTTTCTTAATTTAAAAATCTCATTTCGGAATTCAAGACTGTTAAACCTGTCACAATTAATATTATCAACATGCCCTTCAAAAGGATTGAAGCTCAGGCCCCTGCTTAAAATCGAAACCCTGTGTCCCTCTTTGAGAAGTCTTTGGACTAAAGCTCTCCCCATGAATCTTTTTCCACCAAGAACTAAAACTTTCAAAAAACAAACTCCTCAATTGCTTCCCCTAGAAATTCTGGGTGTTCCCAAACAACCATATGTCCACAGCAAGAAATTTTCTTTAACACAGAATCTTGAATTAAATTGTTCATTATCTGAGCATTCTCAAAAGGCACAAGAAAATCAGAATCTCCATGAATTATTAAAGTTTTCTTTTTTAAATCTTCAGGAAGCCCTAAATTGCTATTTTCCAAAACAAAATTTCTTTGAATTCTTTGGGTTTCGGCTAGTGCTTCATTTTCGGAATAATAATCAACAGCATTGGAGAAGCCTAAAGGATCTCTTGTTTCCCAGTCTTTGGAAGAAAAACTTTTCAACCAAGCTTGAGTTCTCTCCTTTGGAGAGGCGCCCTTGCCAACGCTTGGTTTAACATTTTTAGAAGAAACGACCCTTTCAGGATTAGGTTCAGTCGCAACAAGGATAACCTTATTAACAATTTCCGGATTTTCAACTGCAAGAATCCTTGCAAGAACCCCTCCAAAAGAATTGCCTAGAATGTTAACTTTTTCTTTAGTTATTTTCTTTATCAAACAAACAACTCCCTCTAGTATCAAATTCTCTGTATTCTTTGTAAATGATTCACTTTTCCCACAACCAACAGGATCAAAACGAATAACCTGAAACCTAGAAAGAAAAGGCATTAGGGGTTCAAAACTTTTTGAACATCCTCCAAGCCCTGGAATTAAAAATAAAAGAGGACCTTTCCCTTCGACTTTGTAATTCATCAAAGGGAACTGTTGAGAACTTCTACAAGTTCGGGAATGAATTTAGAACTAACACTGCATAAACCAACCCTAACTCCATCTTTAACGGGTATCAAATAAACATTTTTTTCTCTCATCCTTCGTGCTACTTCTTGTGGGTTTTTACAAAAAACAGTAACAAAAAAACCTCCCTCGTAGCGTGGATAGATTAATCCATACTTGCTTGCTTCTTTGTTGAAAACATCAACTCTTTCTTGGAGCAGGCTAATGATTGCATCTCTTTCACTTTCTACCTGGTCGATGTATCTAGGATTAGTCATAAGTTTTGTAGCTATGAATTGACCTAAATGATTGCAATTACTCCAAGTTCCTCTTGAAGAATAAGAAAAAGCCCTTCTCAAATCCTCTCTTGAATTGGCATTTGAATTTAAAGCTATTATGCCCCCAACTCTTGAACCGTATTTTGTGAAAGATTTACTCCCGCTCCAAGCAACTAGAACCTGAACATCATCAACAATCTTTTCCAAAACCTTTAGCCAATGATTATTTTTGGGACCAAATTTAAAGTATGCCAAATCAATAACTAAAGAAATTTTGGATTTTTTTGAATAATTAAGAAGGATGTCCCCCACGCCATCCCACTCTTCTGAATTAAGAGAATATCCAGTTGGGTTGTTACAAGGAGAGTTGATAACAACAAGAGTTCTCTTATTTGTTTTTATGGTCCCTTCAAGACTTTCGTCTAAACCACCTATGTTGAAATTAAGTTCATCAGTAAACATCTTGTATGTCTCAAGATTTCTGCCATTAAGTTTAGATATTGTTTTATACGGGCCCCAATATAAATGAGGAGAAATAAGTGTTTCTCCAGGTTTTAAAAAATTAACGATGGAGGAGGTAACTGCCCCCGTTCCTCCTGGAGTTGCAGAAGCAACGCTGATTTCTTTCAAATTGTCATAACCATCAAAAGTATCTGAAATGATTGCATTGTTAAAATCAGTTAAACCTGAAATTGGAGCATATCCAGAAATTTTTCTTGGATCTACTTTTGAGGCGACTTCATCCCAACAATTTACAACTAACAAATTGCCGTCATCACCAAATAAACATCCAAGGGTGGCGTCAATGACTCTTTCTCCAGCTGAAATCTTGTCTCTTGCTTCTTCACTCAATGCAAAAATTGGATCGTTTCCAGGTCTTTTACTGGACTCTGGTGTTAAATTCGACAACATAAATGTATCCTAATTTCAATTACCCATAAAATAGAACCACAAAACGCCAACCAAGATTGCTGGAATTGTTGTAATTACAGTTGACCATAATGCGGCTTTTTTATTCCTGGCAAGCAATGGGAACAAAGCGTCTCCATCTTGAGAAATAGCATGGGCTATCAAAACAGACATTGGAAGAAGTCCTTCGGTATAAGCTGCTACAAACAATATCTGGGGGCCACAACCAGGAATCAATCCCACACCAGCGCCAACTAAAACAGCCCAGACACTTGGGACTGTAGCAGCTTGATAGAAATTTACTTCTGAAAAATACATCGAATATTCAAAAATCAAATAGGCGCAAAGAACCCAAAAAGTGACAAAAGCCGTTTCAGAAGCTGCATGAATTAATGTTTCTTTGGAAGAAGTGAGTTTATCTCTGAGTGATTCAAGGGTATCATCCCCTATGAAGTGTTTTCCGGCTACAAATAAAACTAGTGATAAAAATGTTCCAAACAAACCAACATAGTTAAAAATTGCATCTTGATGAGATGGGTCAAGGGTTAACTCAAGTCCATAATCAGGATCAGAAGCCTTCACTAAAAGCGTAACTCCTAGGATCAAGCCAACAAAGCAAACCCACCACCACAAAATATAGCCTCGGTGTGTTATCTTGTAGCCCAAAGAATCGCTTTTCTCTTCGCCTTTAATATCTTTTATGAAAGCCTTGGGGTCAATTTCATGATCCAACTCTTTTTCAATAATGAATTTTTTTGAAAGCAAACCCAATGGTTGTCGATGTGTTATTTTTAGCTTATCTATAACTATCCCCCAAAGAATTGCAGTGACAAATGCAACAACATGTACAACAAGAGCATCTTTTGGTGCTTTTGCTATCAGGATAAAAGCAGCATCTCCCAGCGTTGCTGCAAGTGTTGCAATAACAGTTCCAAATGTAACAACTTTTTTTACATAAAGAGGCATAACTATAATTGCTCCACCACAACCAGGAGTCAACCCTAAAAGAGCTCCAAAAAATGGTTGTATTTTTTTGTTTTTCTGTAATAATGAAACAAATTTTCCAGACGTTTTGTACTGAAGCCAAGAAAATAACAAAACCATCAATGCTACAAATACGGAAACTTGAAGAAATGCGTCTCGTGCTGAAGATAAAAGTATTTCCAACCTAGGGTCCATCATTATTTAGCCTTCGCAACAAAGTCAAACTCTATCCTGAGCTCATCGTCAATAAGTTGAACGAATTGTGGCTGTGGAATGTCAACACCATAATCGAACCATAATGCATTGGTCTTTGCAACACCTTTAACAGTTTGAAAATCCACAATCTCCAAAACAACATCGAAAGTTTCAAATAATGTTTTATCCCTGATTGTCAACTCGCCACTCAACTTGAATTCGTATTTTTGTCCAGGATAAAAGGTTCCTTTTTCAGGTATGCCCTCCCCACGCAAAGACTTAAAAGATATTTCAGGATAATTAGAAGAAGATAATATCCTTCCTCTAATTGCTCGATTTCTGCTGTTTGAATCAGTTATAAAACTACTGCTATCGATAACAATTGCATCAATAAAACTTTTTTGTGGAAAATCAAAATCGATATTAATTGAACCTCGGATTTTTTCATTCGTTCCAACAACCGTAATAGGCTCTCCCCTTAATGTTTCGTCAATAAAAAATCTTGCTTCTGAAAGTTCAGGGATTATTTCAAAAAATTTTTTCCCGCAAAGCCACTCTTCACCTTTAGACATCTCCATGATCTCTTCGTATTTTGGATTTCCCATCTTTTCCATTAAAGTAATTTCTTGATCAATAATTTCCCGAATTCTTTCATGTGTCCAAAGCTCTGCAGCGTATTTTTTTCCATTAACAAAAAAATTAGGTGTACCATAGTTTCCAAGACAGCTACTAACCCTCCATTCACTCTCTATAGAATTAATTGCTATTTCGCTTTTGAAATCAACAAGAAATCTTTCGCGGTCTAGATTCAGCTTTTCTGCATATTTAAGATAAGTTTCAAGCCCTCTGTCTTTACTCTCAAATAAAAAATTGTGCATCTCCCAGAAAAAACCCTGTTGCCCAGATGCCCATGTTGCTAAAACAGCTTCTTTTTCAAGCTTTAAAGCTCTTGGAACCCCATGCTTGAAAACCAATCTCACATCATCTGGATAATCTTTTAAGACATCGTCAAAAATACCAGCCAACCTTTGGCAGGGAGGACAATTAAAAGCACTAAATTCCACTATTGTTACAGATGGGTTCTCA
>CAYFJE010000005.1:0-5323 GCA_964343345.1 uncultured bacterium | reverse complement strand
GCAGGGAGGACAATTAAAAGCACTAAATTCCACTATTGTTACAGATGGGTTCTCAGAACCTTTTGAAAATGATTCTTGTAAAGGAACCTTATACCTTTCTGAAGAATCGAAATCTGAGGCTTTTAGCACTCCGAAATTCAATAAAAACAAAATTGAAAATATTATTTTCTTCATAAAACTTACTCCTCTAATCATTCCAATGAAATGTTATAGTTTTTTTTAGGTTATTGCTTAAACTTTTGTGTACAGGACATGTTTCAGCAGCATTTTGAAATATTTTTTTTTCTTTTTCAGAGTATCTATTCTTCATGTAAATATCAACAATAATTTCAGAAATCCTTCGTGGAAGATTTTTAGACATTTTTTTTTCTGCCGTTATTTCAAAATTACAAATATCAATTCCAGAATTTTCAGCAGCAATACCCATTATTGTTGAAACACAAGTGATGAATGCTGTTGCAATAAGGTCTGTTGGAGAAAAAGATTCACCTTTACCGCAGTTGTCCAAAGGTGCATCAGTGATTAATTCTGAATTTGATAATTTATGAACTGCTTTACATCTTAAACCTCCTTCATAAACAGCATGAATTTTTGTCATTTTGACCACCTTCCTTTTATGTACTTTCCTACTATATCAATAAATTCTTCTGATATTGCAGAACCGGTCAATATTTGTTCTAATTTACCATCAATATAAACAGGCACTTTAGGATCCTCTCCGGTTCCAGGCAATGAAATTCCTATATCAGCAGATTTAGATTCTCCCGGACCGTTCACAATACATCCCATAATTGCAATTTTCAAATTCTCAACACCTGGGAAAACCTCTTTCCATTCCTTCATGTTGACATCAATTTCATTTTGGATATTTTCTGCTAATTCTCTAAAAAAAGTTGAAGTTGTTCTCCCACACCCTGGACAGCTAGTTACAGAAGGTCTGAAGCTCCTTAAGCCTAAAGCTTGAAGTATTTCTTGACACAGCCTTACCTCTTTTGCTCTATCTCCCCCAACTTCAGGAGTCAAACTCGACCTGATAGTGTCTCCAATCCCTTCACTCAAGAGTATCGATAATGCTGAAGATGTTGAAGCAACCCCTTTCAAACCCATGCCAGCCTCAGTTAAACCTAGATGAAGAGGGAAATCACAATTTTCAGCAATCTTCCTATAAACCGTAACCATTTCCTGAACCCTTGAAACCTTACAAGAAATGATAATCATGTTTTTTCCAAGTCCTAGATCAACTGCTGTCTGTGCGCTGTTTAAAGCACTGTCTACCAATGCCTCAATTTCAACTTCTTCAGATGAGAGAGGGAAGTTGTTTTTTGCATTTCTATCCATTCTTTTGGCTAAAACCTCAGGATCCAAGCTTCCTGCATTTACCCCAATTCGAATTGGCTTCTTGAGAGTTTTTGCAATCTCGATAAAAGTAACAAAGTTTTTATCATGTCTTGGACCTCGACCAACATTTCCAGGGTTGATTCTGAATTTTGAAAGCGATTTTGCCATTTCAGGGTATTTTTTCAACAAAACATGCCCGTTGAAATGAAAATCTCCAACAATGGGGACGGGGCAACCGCTTTCTTTTATTCGTCTGACAATCTCTGGAACAGCTTTAGCTGATTCTTCGTTATTTACGGTAATTCGAACAATTTCACTTCCTGCATTTGCAAGCAAAATTATTTGCTCTACAGTTTTTTCAATATCTGAAGTATCAGTATCTGTCATTGACTGAACAACTATTGGATTCCCTCCTCCAATTGGGACCCCCCCAACATAGCATGTGATGCTTTTTCTTTTTGTTTTAAGTGCAAAAAAATTCATGAGAATCTGTTTGGTGAAAAAGGATACTTCAGACTTGAATCAAATTGTCCATTCATCCATGAAATAAATTTTCTTGCAACTATTGGGGATAGAGAAACACCGTTTCTGAAAAGCCCTGTTGCCCAAAAAATCCCCTCAAGGCCCTCTCTTTCACCTATTATTGGGCGATCGTCAGGAGAGCCTGGCCGAAAACCACACCAAGATTCCCCTAGTTTTGCTTTTGCAAAACCGGGAACCCATTTTGTCATTGTCGCAACTTTTTGGAATAAAGTTTTTTTGTCAATGGAATCATCAAAACCTCTGTCTTGAACAATTCCGCCAATCCAGTAATTTCCTGATTGAGGCACCATATAAGCAGCCTCTCCGTGTACTGTGTGTGTTGGAAAACCTTCCCCTTGGCCAAAAAGCTCTATCAACTGCCCTCTCATTGGTTTAACAGGAGGGATCCACCCCTCAACACCTTTTGCCCATGCTCCTGTACACATTGAAACTTTTTCAGAAATAAAAGTTTTTCCATTGTCCAATGAGACCTCCCAACCATCTTTGTGTTTTGAAATTTTTGAAACTTCTGAATTCTCACGAATATCGACACCTTTTGCAATAAGAGAATCTTTCAAAAGGTACATAAGCTTTCGTGGATTTATTCTTCCTTCGTCTTCTATCAATACAACTTTGTCAACACCTAGCCATGAAAATTTTTTTTCTATATCTTCTCGAGAAAGCCAAGAATGCTTCACATTTACGCTTTCAAGACTTTCGATTCTTCTTGGTAAACCTTCCTCTTCAGGATAAAAAACGCCTTCCATCTTAAGGTCTGGATCAAACTCAGAAACCTTCATTAAATCTTCTATCCATTCAGGAAACATCCTTATCCCTTCCCAGCAAATTTTATTTAACTCAGGATCTCCACATGACTTTCCAGCAGGGGACAATATCCCGGCACTTGCCTGGCTCGCCCCTCCCCCACAAGAATCCTTCTCCAACAACAAAACGGTATAGCCATTCTTCTGGGCTTCCCAGGCAATAGCCATTCCTGCAACTCCACCGCCAATAATAACAATATCCTTCACTTAGATTATCCTAAGACTAGGATATAAACTTTGGAGGAACTTTTATGCAAAAAGAAATAAAAAAATTTTTAATTGATGAAGAAAAATTCAGCAGGCCTTTATGGAAAGCCTTGGCTCTCGCATGGTGGGGCAAAGAAACAACAAGTCAAAAAAACTATGATGAAATTTCTCAAGTTCTTTCTGAAACAATGGAAAAAAGAGTTGCTGACAAGGAAAGGTTTGAAAAAATTAGAGGCTGGTACTCTGAAATTGAAAAAATTGAAGACAGTGACACAAAAAGGATAATTGAAACACTTTATCTATCCGCGATAGGGAGCCAAAAAACTGATAAAGAGATCTCTGAAAGCGTGAAGCTTGGCTTAGAAATCTCTTCTGACTATGTAAAACATAGAGGTGTTGTTGATGGTGAAAAAAAATCATCTAATGATCTATCTGACATCCTTAAACAAAGTTCAGATAATTCACTCAGCAAAAAGGCATGGGAAGCAACAAAAACAATTGGGGAAAAAGTTGAAGGGAAACTTTTAGATCTTGTGGAAATCAGAAACAGCTGTGCAAAAAGAATGGGTTTTAAAAACTATTACTCAATGAGGCTGATAACTCAAGAAATTGATGAAGGCTTCTTGTTTAATCTTCTTGATGAACTTGATAGCCTCACGAGAGCTCCTTTTACAGAACATAAGCGTCGATATGACAAAGAAAGAGCAGAAAAATATGGAATCGAAGAAAACAAAGTAATGCCTTGGAATTATGAAAATCCATTTTTTCAAAGTGTTCCCTTTGACACCAGCATTGGAGACAAATGGTTTGAAGGCAAGAAGGAAAATTGTTTAGAAAAACTTGCAATTGAAACTTTTGACAGCTGCGGACTTGATATAAGAAGTTCAATTGAAAAATCTGATCTTTATGAGAGAGAGGGAAAATCTCAACATGCCTTTTGTCTTGGTGTTGATGATCCAAATGGAGATGTTAGAGTCCTTTGCAACCTTAGAAACAACCTAACATGGGGAGATACCGTACTTCATGAATACGGACATGCGATATATGACCTTTTGTCAACAGATAATTTACCCTGGTTCTTACAAGGCCCTGCACACATCAATAGCACTGAAGCAATAGCAATGATTTTTGGAAGACAGGCCTTAAGCCCTGATTGGTTAATAGGTTTCCTTGGTGCCAATAAACAAGAAGTGAAAGATGCAGCACCAAAATTAATAAATTCACAAAGATTCAAAATGCTTGCATTCAGCAGATGGGAACAAGTAATGTGCAGATTTGAACAAGAACTTTATTCAAATCCAAAACAAGACCTGAACACACTTTGGTGGGATCTGAAAGAAGAATATCAATGCATGAAAAAACCTGAAAAAAGAAACAAGCCAGACTGGGCTGCAAAAAACCATATAGCAACAGCTCCTGTTTATTATCACAATTACATGCTTGGGGAAATGACAGCAAGCCAACTTGAACACGATATAGTTAAAAGAACTGGGAAAGGATTACTCAACAATAAAGAAGCTGGAACCTATCTTGCAAACATGTTCTCATTTGGATCAAGATTAAGATGGGATCTCTTGGTTAAAGAAATTACCGGTGAACAACTTTCCGCGAAATGTTGGGCAAAAGATTTTGCTCATGGCCCCGAATAAAAAACCATGCCAAACGCTTACAAAGAGCTCTATAAAGATTCGATTCAGAATCCAGACCGATTTTGGTCAAGAGTTGCAGAAAGAATAAGCTGGTACAAAAAATGGGAAAGAGTTTCAGATGTTAACTATGCTGAAGCCAAGATCAAATGGTTTCAAGGTGGAGAACTAAATGCTTCTTATAACTGCCTTGATCGTCATGTTGAATCCGGGAACGGAAACCAAACTGCACTCATATGGGAAGGAAATGATCCAGGTGAAGACAAGTCTTATTCCTACAAAGAGCTCCTTCAAGAAGTTTCAAAATGTGCAAACTTTCTGAAATCAATAAACATAGAAAAAGGAGACAGGGTTTGCATCTATATGCAAATGATTCCTGAATTAACAATAGCAATGCTTGCCTGTGCAAGAATCGGTGCAATACATTCAATAGTATTCGGCGCTTTCTCTTCAGATTCATTGCGTGACAGAATAAATGATTCGAAATGTAAACTGCTAATAACACAGGACACGGGGGTGAGGGGTTTAAAAACAGATATCCCCATGAAATCAAATGGAGATTCAGCACTGAACGAATGTCCGTCAATTGAGAATGTTCTGGTTGTAAAAAGAACAGGGGCCAATATAAAGATGAACCCTAAAAAAGATCATTGGTGGCATGAAAAAGTCAACAATATGCCTAATCAATGCCAACCTGAAAAAATGGATGCCGAAGATCCTTTGTTCATCTTGTACACATCCGGATCGACAGGAAAGCCAAAAGGTGTTTTACATACAACTGGTGGT
>CAYFJE010000004.1:0-32659 GCA_964343345.1 uncultured bacterium | reverse complement strand
CCACCATTCAATATAGAAGTCAAAAACCTCTCCCGAAAAGAGAATGTAATCGCCTATAAATCTCTTTACGAAAATAAGCCATACAACCCAGAGGTAAATCCTGATGCAAACTCTTCCGGATTTAATGCGGAAATCAATATGCAGAGTTGGCTCATATCGTGGGAAAATTACAACCACTACCTCCTTAAGAAAAATTTGGGGAATTGGAAGAATTTAGAAGAATTTACCACATTAGAAGATGAGTAGATTCAACATGCTTAAACCACCATCTTTTAATGTAAAAAAAGGCCTGTCAGCCATACTCAAATTTATAGGTCTTGAAGGATTGGTGTTCATGATAGTTTTATTTGGAGCCATTGCTTATGATACCTTTGCAGAGGCAGGATATTTTATGGATTGGGAAATTTTGGAAACAGGAAACAGCATCCCCGAATTCGAGGGTTCATCAACATCCGGAACCATAAGTTCAGAAGACCTAAAAGGGGATTGGAGTGTTCTTTACTTCTTCCCAAAATCCTTCACTCCTGGATGCACAACACAATCATGCAGCTTAAGAGATGGTTACTCGAAATTTGATCAAAAAAACATCAACGTAATAGGAATTAGCACAGACAGCCTCAAAACACAAAAAAAATTCAAGAAAGAAAAGGAGTTGCCTTTTGAGCTAATTGCTGACTCTGACAAAAAAATTAGTCAAAAATTTGGAGTTTTAGGTGATTTGGGTTTTGCATCAAGAATAACTTTTATAGTCAATCCCGAAGGGGAAATTGCATATGTTTTTACAAAAGTAAGAGTTGGAATACATGACCAAGAAGTTATGGAGAAAATAAACATCCTGTCTTCATTAATAAAAGAGTAAAATTCTCAAGTGAAAAATTTACCTGTAATAATTGGAATCACTGGCGCTTCTGGAGCTATGTATGCTGATACCCTCATAAAAGAACTTGTAAAAAGGGACATCCCTGTTGAAATCGTTGCGAGCAAGTGGGGAAAATACCTGCTAAGTCACGAGCTGGATTTTAAATTCGGAAAAAATGCTCAAAACTTTATTGAAAACAGATACGGGAAACATGTGAAATGGACTGACCTCACATGGCATCCTGGAATGGACATGTCTGCAACAATAGCAAGCGGAACCTACAAAACAAGAGGAATGGTTGTGATTCCTATGTCAATGGGCACACTTGGACATTTAGCAAATGGCGTAACATCCAACCTTCTTCACAGGGCTGCAGATGTAACTCTAAAAGAAAACAGACCTTTGGTTTTGGTCCCAAGAGAAACCCCTCTTTCACAAATTCATCTTCATAATTTGTTAAAAATATCCAAAGCAGGAGCAACAATAGTTGATGCAAATCCAACCTTTTACCAAGGTGCTGAAAAAATACAAGATTTGATAGATAGCGTTGTTGCGAGAGTTTTGGATTCCTTAAATATCGACAATAATCTTGTCCCTGAATGGGGCATCCCAAAAGAATTTCAAGATGCCTGAAACAGGCGACATGCTGTTAAAAAACCACCCTGATTACTGGGCTTGGGAAAAAATAAGATCAGGACAAAGAATAACTTATGAGGAAGGGGTAAAACTCATGCAAGAAGGAGATTTAACTGCACTTGGGATTATGGCTGATTACATTCGAAGAAAAAAATGGGGAAATAAATCCTTTTATGGCAATACTTCAAATATCAACCACACAAACGAATGCATACTTGACTGCGGCTTATGTGCCTTCAAAAGACCCTTCAATCCAAAAAAAATGCACGAAGAAGCATATGTAGTTGATAAAAAAGAATTAAAAAAGAGGATTGACTGGGCAGTAAAAAATGGAATTTGGGAAATCCATATCGTTGGAGGAATAACCCCCAGGCTAAAACTTGATTATTACAAAGACTTTTTACAAACAATCAAGAAAAAAGCGCCTCATATGTTCATACAGGGTTTTACAGCAATTGAAATTAGGTATATAGCAAAATTATGCAAAATAAGTGCTGAAGAGTTGTTGATTAAATTTAAAAAATGGGGCCTTGATTCAGTTCCAGGAGGCGGTGCAGAAATATTCCATCCAAGATCAAGACAAATTATCGCAAGAAATAAAGAAACTGCAGAAGAATGGCTTGAAATACACGAAATTACGCATAAGGTTGGAATGAACAGCAATGCGACAATGCTCTATGGGCATATAGAGACAAAAGAAGAAATCATTCACCATCTTGATATGTTAAGAAAAACACAAGACAAAACTAATGGATTTTTAGCACTAATACCTTTAGCATTTCTCCCAGAAAATACAGAATTTCAAGATGAAGTTGGCCCAACAACTGGACAATATGATGCAAGGGTTTGTGCAATTAGCAGAATATATTTAGACAATTTCCCACACATAAGAATACTTTGGACATATCAAGGACCAAAAATGACGCAAGTTCTTCTTCATTACGGCATTGATGATGTTGGGGGAACCAGCCTTGATGAAGAAATAGCAAAAGAAGCTGGGGGATTTTCTTCTAATGAATTCACGCAAGCAAACCTAATGAGGATACTCAAAGAAAGTGGCAGAGAACCAATACCTGTAAATTCAATTTACGGAAATGCTCCGAGTAAAGAAAAACTAATGGAGCTAGCAAAAAGCTCTGAATAAAAATATTCAAACAACAGAAAACAAGATTTCTGATCTCTCAAAATCTAAAGTTATCCTCTTATTGCTACTTCATTTAGCAATAACTGCACTCACTTACAATGTTGCAAAAATATCCAGTGAATCTTTTGGAGGGTCAGCATTGGTCGGATTGAGGATTTCACTTACTGTTTTTATATTTTTTCTGATTGGAACTTATAAAAATGGCTTTTCGACAATTCCAAAAAAACTCATGCCAAGGATGATTTTTTGTGGAATTTTAGTCGCACTAAATCAAGCATTTTTTCTCAAAGGGATGTCTCTTGGGGCCCCTCCAGCACACGCATCAATTCTTTATGCTACAACTCCTGTTTTTGTCCTAATCATTTCACTCATACTGAAAGAAGAGAAAATTGTTTTTTCTCGTATTTTTGGACTTGTTTTAGCCTTTCTGGGAACATATTGGATTCTTGGGAACAGTGGCCTTTCTACTTTTGGCAACGGCGAAAAAACGATACTCATGGGCGTAGTGTGTTGGGCAATATATACATCGCTGATACCTCCAATATCGAAATCTATAGGCGCAAAAGAAACTGTTTCAAGATCCTTCCTAATTGGCTTACCAATTGCTATAGCCATATTTTCAATGGGTGAAAAACCTAACTTTTCTACAATTACACCATTTGCATGGTACGGTTTGTTCCATATCGCATTCCTAACAAGCATAGTCGCTTACTCCATATGGGCAACAGCCCTGCAGTTTTTAAAGCCAAGCCAAGTCGCAGTTTTCATAAACCTACAACCTCCAACAACCGCATTAGTTGCAATGGCTGTGTACAAACAAATTCCGCAAGAGGGTTTCTGGCTTGCTTTACCGATAGTTCTTTTTGGAGTCTGGACAGTTCAGAGAAAATAGATTAATTAATTTTATATTTTTTCAGCATTATGTAATAATGCATGCATTCATCTAGCAGGTCTAAAAATTTATCCGGAAACTCTTCTTGTCTTATAGAAGGCTTGGAAAAAGAAGTTGTTTTGATTACATTGCCATACCAATGCTCCTTCCAGATTCCATCCGAATCACGAAATCCTTTTGGCCACTTTAGCATCCTGTTTGAAAATTGAATTCCCAGGAAATCACATAATTTCCCCAACATTGATTTAGGGTTTTTTAATATATCTCCTGAATCAATCACTATTGGAGTCTTTTTACCTTGCTCCTTTGCATAATTAAATATATGGAGTTGCTGAGGCAAACCTAATAGCTCAGGGTTAATCTCATCATGGATTTTCGAATAAGATAATATGACCTTTTTTGGATTCCTGATTAGAAAACAATTATCTATGCTACTAATCCATTTAAGGGGTTTCTTGTTGACCCAATGATGTGTCATTAGCTTTTGATACCATACATCTTTATCATTTGGAATTGGCCCTGTTAACACATTAGCCACATTGCTCCAAGAAGTGTCATATGAATCAATTATTTCTTGGTGCATCGGATGCCTTGTTCCTGTTTCCCGTAAGAAAAAAGCATAAAAAGGCTCATCTGTAACAGTTGTATCAACCCTATTCTCAAAAGATCTCATAAGTGCAGTTGAAATATTTCGAGGTCCAGACCACATCCCAATTATTTTTTTACCACTCATTGTCTTGGATACAGTCTGTCTATTTTTTTCTTATAAAAATCAAAAAGGGACTTTGTAACGGAACCTCTTTTACCATCTCCGATAATATTGTTATCAATATCAACAACAGGAATAACTCCTGCAAATGTTCCAGTAACGAAAGACTCATCGGCATCATATGTTTCCTCCAGTCTGAAATTTCTCTCTAGGACCTCGACACCTTCTTCCCTGCATATTTCAATAATATTCTTTCGAGTTACTCCATTTAGGCAATATTCTCCTTTTGAAGTGATTACTTGATTATTTTTGACTATAAAAAAATTCGTAGAGTTGCAGGTTGAAACGTAACCATTGACATCCAGCATCAACCCCTCATCTACATTTTTCTCAATAGCCTGAAGACAACCTGCGATACAGTTGAACTTGCTTAATGAGTTGATTTTTGGATCCTGATTAAAACCAGTCCCCCTTACAGTGCTTACAGAAGCTAAACTAATCCCGTGTTTGTTAATTGTTTTGTTTGCTATTTTGTATTCTGGAATAATAACGAGGCTTATTGGTCCAAGATTTGAGCCAGGATGTTGATAAGGGGTTATTTTTTCCCCTCTTGAAACAATGACTCGAATATGCACTCCTGAATCCATATTGTTTTTTTCAACAACATCGTAAATAATTTCGCTTAATTGCCCTTTTGAGTATGGAATTTTTATATTTATTTGCTTTGCCCCATCATGAAGCCTTGCAAGATGCTCATTCAAAAAACATAGATTTCCATTGTGTAAGCGAATACCTTCCCATACTCCGTCACCCAACAAAAACCCACTATCAAAAACAGAGATTTTTGCATTAGCCCTATGATGAATCTCACCATTTATATAAATTTTTATGTTTTTATTTCGTGGATCTTCAATATAGGAATGAGTATTGTTTTGCATATTTTTATATTAATACAACAAATCACCCTCTACCAAAAAGTAGTGATTATTTTTCTGCATAAAAAACCAATGTTCCGAGCCAGTCATTCTTTTGGCCAACTTGCCAATAATTTATATTTCTAAAACCAGTATCTGATAGCAATTTTTTCCATTCCTTTATGGATAATGTATTCATAAAAACACCACATTTTTCAGGCCAATTCAAAGATGTTTTATTTTCGCTATAGTGATCAATCCCAAAAATCAACTTACCATTTTCACAAAGCCATTCTTTGTGTATTTTTCCTAAAATCTTGGATACATCTCTAAAATAATAAAAAACCTCCATGGAATGAACAAAGTCATATTTTTTGTTTGGCTTCCATTCAAGCAAATCACTGTAAAAATAATCACCTTCAGGATCAATGTTCCTTGCCTTGTCTATCATCTGCATTGCACCGTCAACACCTGAAGAATATTCACAGGAAGAGTGTTCTTTCATCTTTCTGACAACCCAGCCATTACCACACCCAGCATCAATAAAATTAAAACCACTATTTGAATTTTTTGAAATTTTATCAATCATGAAATTTACAGATTCAGAATGATGTTCTTCCATCCCGGCATCTTTTCCAGATTCAGCCCATTTTCCAAAAAAACTTGTCGCACTTTCTGTGTCTCTGTGCAAATTAGGTTTTTTGTTTGATTTCATTTGAATTAAATTTATTTAATTTGGAAAATGATATCATTCCTTCTTAAAAATGGCCAATCCCAGGGTGAGTTGTATTGAGCAACCATCATTTCAGAAACAACTTCAAGATTGTTTTTCTCAATGTAACGCTCCAGCATTGCTCTATTCCTATTTATGCTCCATTTTGTAGCCCACCATCCAAACCTAATGGCAACAACTTTTTCCAAATTCATCTTTTCCAAATGAACATTCTTGCTATTTGGGCTCGGCAACTCATTAGTGTCATCAACATCGAGCATAAAAAAAATCATGTCATAAGAATTGTCATTCTCTGTTGTGATAACCGGAGCCGTCATCGCTATGCTCTCTTTTTTTTGATTGCCCCCAAAAATATAATTCGCAAGAATCATGAACATCCCATTGTCTGTCTTTTTATCATCTTTGACAACTGACGTTCTCGCAATTACGTATTCGGAATATTCCCTTATCTCTATATTTCTTTCTTTCTCTAAAACTACATATTTTGGCTCTTTGATCCCAGTATCTAAACTCATTGAAAAAACCATCCCTAACAATAAAATCATTTATTTGATTCTATAGTTGAAGGATGGATAAAGATGTAACTGGTCGGAAAAAAAATGCTTAACCTTGCTTTACAGCAGTCCCATATGCAAAAACCTCAACAGCACCTGAAGAACCGTCTTCACTGTTTCCACTTCCAGCAAAAACGTTTGAGGTTTCAACGCTGTACTTTAAAACCAAATTTGCCCCATTTTGCCTTGCCTGTTTCCGAATGTTGAGCTTTGCTTTGCGCCTTGCTAAATGCAACATTTTCTGGTAAACGTCAATATTCCCTCCAACCATTGTCAATATCCAGGCAACAAACCGCTTTCCTGGATCAACAGCAAGAACAACCTGGGTTGTACATAAAGAAGAGTCGATTGCATCTAGGTTTTTTGGCATTTCTTTTGTATTTAAAATTTGAATATCAGCGTACTTTGGCTCCTCTTTCCTGAGATAAGCCAACATCCTGTTATCATTTCTTTTTGAGAAAAACCAACAGCCAAAAACAACAACCAGCCAAAAGAATTGCCCAAGAATTTGAAAAAGTATTTCCATTATTCCTATTTTTTCTGTATAACCGCAGCTGTCCCATATGCAAACAATTCAGCAGCACCTTGTGCAACACTTGAAGTTGAAAACCTTACGTTCAAAACAGCATTTCCACCTAAGGCTTCTGCTCTCGTAGTCATTCTTTTAACTGCCTCTTGTCTGGATTCATTTAAAAGTTCTGTATATTCTTTCATCTCTCCCCCAACCATTGACTTAAATCCTGCCATAATGTCTTTACCTATATGTTTTGCCCTAACTGTAGAACCTTCAACCAAACCTAAAACTTCTTTTATTTCATAACCTGGTATTGACTCAATGTTTGAAACCTTCATAAAACGTTTCCTCCTTCAATTTTTTTAATTTTTGCTAACTCTTTTGCAGCCTCTCTATCGCCAGCTCTTCTTGCCAGCTTTAACCATTTTTCGGCATCTGAAAAAAAACCTCTTTGAAAAAATATCTTTCCAAGGAGAAATTGAGCATCAACATCTCCATCCTCAGCAGCAAGCTCGTACCAGTAAATTGACTCTTCAACATCCACACCCACACCTTGACCGAGTTCAAACATGCGACCAAGCATAAATCTTGAATCCCCATCTCCCAAAAGTCCAGAAATAAAAAACCACCAAGCTGCTTCTGACTTGTCTTTCTTTGTTCCAGATCCGTTCAAAAAACACCTCGCTAACCTTCTTTGACTTTTAACATGTCCCAAACTTGCAGAATGGTAAAGAATTGAAAAGGCTTCTTTTTGCCTTTCATCATTTTCAATAGACCTTTTCAACAACATTGCTAGTTCGTAAGCTCCATCAAGACTTCCTCCTTCAAAAGCCTTTCTTAACCAATGTTCAGCATCTTGAATACTTTGAGAAAAACCCTCTGAAAACAAAAATGCTTTGCCTAATTTAACTTGAGATTCAAGACAACCACTAGAGGCTTTTGTTTTTAAAAAAAGAGCATGTTTTCTGTTCATCTATGTCTATATTCTAGACATAGAAAAAATATAATACAACTTATGAAAACAAGCCTTGTTGGATTTGGGAACAGATACCCTTTAACCCTCGCTTTGGAAAGAAACAAAATCAATCATGATTTTGAATTTTTTACGAAACCTCCAATTCAAATAGAAAAAGATTGGCGAGAAGAAAAATTTGACAATGGGCTTCTTTCTACAGGTGCAATAATCTCTAATCCAAAAGCATTGCCATTAGAAAACTGGGGCATATCTTCTTCTGGGCCTGTTATGAGTGTTGGTGTATTTAGCGATAGGCCTTGGAACGAATTGTCTGAATGTAATATAAGGAATCTTTCAAATGGTGTTACTAGCCCTCTTCTGTTGAAAATTATTTGGAAAGAAAAATTTGGAAAAGAGCCGAATTTGATAAACCCTGAAGATCCACGACCTTCAGAATCAGTTCTTTGCATAGGAGACAAAGCTTTAAGATGGCATCAAAATGGCAAATATGCATTTTTTGAAGACCTTGGTTTAATTTGGAATCAAATAACCGGCACATCTATACCTTATGCATTTTGGTGTGTGAAACGAAATTCGAATGCAGAAAAAAACAAACACGAAATAGACAAAAAACTAAATCTCTCTTACCTTTGGGGTAAAAAAAATATTCAAGAAGTTAAGAGATCAATCATCGTCTCTTCAGGAGTAAATGAACAAACAGCAGAAAAATATCTTGATTGCTACAATGTGAAACTTGAAAAAAAAATTATTGAAGGATGGAATATTTTTAAAGAGTTAGCAAGACCTATTATTGCAAAGGAAAGATACGATAGAAAATAATGAAAACAACCCCCTTGCTGAAAGAAGCTGTAGAAACTTTCAATAACCAAGAAAGGCTTACAAAAGAACATGGTAGTGAACTTTTTGAAAATGGCTCATTAAATCTCTTAGGTTTTCTTGCAAATAAAGCCAGGCTAAGACATAATCCCAGCAACCTAGGAACATTTGTTGTAGATACTATTTTGAATTACACAAACATATGTAATGTTTTGTGTAAGTTTTGTGCTTTTTATGAACTTCCAAAATCAAAAAAAGGGTACGACTTAACAATCGAACAAATACTGGAGAGGGTCCAAGAGTTGGTTGATTATGGGGGCACTCAAGTATTAATGCAGGGAGGTGTAAATCCACGATACAGAATTCAAGACTTCAAAAACATATTTGAAAAAATAAAAGAAAAGTTCCCCACTGTTGAAATACATAGTCTTTCATCAGCTGAAATTGAATGGATTGCAAAAAAAGAAAAAATGAGTTTCAATAAAGTTTTTTCAGAATTAAAAAAATCTGGATACATGTCACTTCCTGGTGCAGGTGCAGAAATTCTTGTTGATAGAGTTAGAAAAAAAATATCTCCTTTAAGGAGTAGTAGAGATGTATGGCTTAACATTCACAGATCAGCACATGAAGAGGGACTTACTTCTAGTTGCACAATGACCTATGGATTCGAAGAAACGACAATGGAAAAAATGGAACATTTTGATGTTCTCAGAAAATTACAAGACGAAACAACTGGATTTACAGCATTTGTATGCTGGGGTTTCCAACCAGGAGGAACAGAACTTACACACTTGAAAGCACCTGGAGGAGAGGCTTATCTTCGTCATGTTGCATTAGGAAGATTAATGCTTGATAATATTCCACATCTGCAAGCTGGATGGGTTACAGATGGTCCAAAATTATGCCAAATGGCAATGAATTATGGAGCAGACGATTTTGGTGGAGTCGTTATTGGTGAAGAAGTAATTGCAGCAACAGGAGTACATCATAAAGTTGGACCAAATGAAGCTGTCAGACTAATAAAAGATTTGGGAAGAATCCCAGCTCAAAGAAATACATACTATGACATATTGAGAACATTCCCTGAAGATGTTGAATACCCCATGCCAAAAAGAAAAAATGAATCTGATTTTTCAATTCCTCTTATTTGAAAAAAATAAACCCTTCCTTCCCTCTTTCAAACTAACTCCCTTACCATCAAAACTAATCCCCCCTCTGTATGTCTCCCCCCTTTTTGTGCG
This sequence comes from uncultured bacterium, assembly GCA_964343345.1. Lineage (GTDB taxonomy): Bacteria > UBP7 > UBA6624 > UBA6624 > UBA6624 > UBA6624. Next base: position 22,671 of record CAYFJE010000004.1, on the reverse strand, counting down.
CATACACGCACATGCGTGGTTTCGAAAGGGGGTGGATAAAAAAATCAACTATTTTTAACAAGAAGATATCAATCTTCTCGAATTGAACAATGGTATAATTGGATTTAACTTATGGCAAAAATTGAAATTGAAGACATGTTTAATGATGCATCCGGAATGGACATGGGCCCAATGAAAGAAAAAGCTGAAAAATGGTTTAAAGTTTTTTTTGGTTGGCTAGTTGCCTTTTGGATAATATCAACAACAATTTATCAGGTCAATCCACAAGAAACAGGTGTTGTTAGAAGATTTGGAAAGTTTTCAAGAACGGCAAACCCAGGATTAAACTTCAAATTTCCAGCTCCATTAGAGACAGTCGTACTTGTTCCTACAAGAGAACAACTAAAAGAAGAATTTGGATTCAAGACCGTTAAAGCTGGTGTTAGAAGCCAGTATAACAGCAAAGGTTTTGAAGAGGTCAGGATAATGCTTACTGGTGATCTTAATGTAGCTGATGTTCAATGGGTTGTCCAATATCGAATATCTGATCCAAAAAAATATCTCTTTAATGTGAGAAATCCGACCGAAACACTAAGAGATCTTTCAGAGGTTTCAATGAGGAAAGCTATTGGAGATAGGCTTGTTGATGAGGTTTTAACAAGTGGAAGAGATGAAATACAAATGGAGGTCGAGGAATCTCTTCAAAACTTCATGAACCTTTACGACACCGGAATTGCAATCGACCTAGTTCAACTCCAAGATGTAAATCCACCAGAATCTGTAAAAGGTGCATTTAATGAAGTAAATGAATCAATCCAGCAAAAAGAAACAACGATAAACCAAGCTAGACAAACATACAACCAAAAAGTTCCGTTAGCGAAAGGTCAAGCAGCTCAAAAGATTGCCGAAGCCGAAGGTTATGCAACAAAAAGGGTAAACGAAGCTAAAGGTGATGCTGCAAGATTCGATCAAGTAAGAGAAGCTTGGGAAAAAGCTCAAGAAGTTACTGAGACTAGACTTTATCTTGAAGCAATGGAAAAACTAATTGAAAAAATAAGAAAAATAATTGTAATTGACGGAGACCTTCATGGTGTTTTACCGTTCTTAAATCTAGGAGAGGAAGAACAAAAATAATGAAAAAGTCTTGGATATTTATATACCTTGTCTTAGGAACAATCTTGTCGAGCCTTTATATAGTTGATGAAACAGAACAGGTCATTGTGACTCAATTTGGAGAACCTGTAGGTAAAACTATAGAAAATCCAGGTTTATATTTGAAAATTCCGTTCATACAAAAAGCAAACAGGTTCAGTGATCAGATTCTTGAATGGGATGGATACCCTGAACAAGTTCCAACACTTGATAAAACTTTCATCTTTGTTGACACAACTGCAAGATGGAGAATAAGTAACCCTCTTCTGTTTTTTCAATCAGTAACAGATGAAAGAGGTGCTCAATCAAGGTTAGATGATGTCCTTGATTCTGTTGTAAGAAATGTAATTACTGGATTAGACCTTATTGAAACTGTTAGATCAACTGACAGAAGTGGAATTGCAACTGAAGATTTAGGTGAAGATGTTCAAATTGCTCCAGAGTTTTTGATTGAATTAAAACTTGGTAGAGACGGTTTAGAAAATCTAATACTTTCTCAGGCAAGACCAAGTGTTCAACATTTTGGAATTGATCTTATAGACATCAGAATTAAACATTTAAACTATGTGGAATCTGTACAAAGAACAGTTTTTTCAAGAATGATCTCTGAGAGAGAAAGAATTGCCGAAAAATTCAAATCCGAAGGAGAAGGAGAGGCAGCAAAAATCAGGGGAGATATGGAAAAAGAACTTCTTGCAATACAGTCTGAAGCATACAATTCTGCTGAAGAAATCAAAGGAGAAGCTGATGCTCTCGCTATACAGATATATGCTGATGCTTATGAAAAAAATCCTGAGTTTTATAGATTTTGGAAATTACTATCAATATATGAAAACATGACAGGTGACAACCTATCTCTCGTATTAACAAACGAAGGTGCTTTCTATGAATTACTTGATTCTGGAAAAGTTAAAAAAATATCAAAAGAAAACTAAACAGAATCCAAAATACTATTCGAAATTATTTTTATTTTTCTAACTCCAGAAGAAGATGGTCCTCTAATATCCTTAGATTCTTTTAAGTCATTTAAAGAGATTTTCTGTTGAATTAGTATTCTGTCTTCAAATTTACCTAGATTCAGATAACTTTTAATAGTTGTACTTTTTAAAAGTCCTTTAGTGAATTTAGGAACAACCCATTTACCTTCTTTTAAAAGCATTAAAGCCCAATTACTCCCTTCAAGAACACTGTCATTATCTACGACCAAATAATCATCCCATCCATATTTTTCTTTTATTTTTTGTTTGATTTTTACTCTTTCGAGAAGTTGAAGATGCTTAACATTCAAAGAAGGAACTTTTGGAACTGCATTAACTGAAACCAACCCAACATTCAAAAATCCAGACTGTATAGGCTGCAAGCTCCCTTTCCAAAGATGTCCTAAATTTCCCATTGGACAGCCATGCCATCTAGCCCACCTTAAAGTCCATTCGCCAAGAAGACCTTCAGGAGGATTAGGGCCTGGTAAATTTGGAAGTTTTAAAAATTCACAACCTGCAATAAACCTTTTTTCATGTTCTGTTTTGTTTTTTATTTCACCATCAACTACCAACATAGTTTCATAGATACCGTTTCTGTCAGACAATGATAGAAAATCAAAATCCTGTCTTTTCCAAGATTCATCAACCCATAAAAAAGAATTCACCAGAAAATCCCCTCACTTAAAGACTTTTCAATACATTTAGCCTTTTCCTTACATTCAAGCCACTCATGTTGAGGGTTACTTCTCCATGTAACACCGCTTCCAACACAATACTCTAAATCCTCTCCGGAAGAAACAAAAGTTCTTATAGGTAAAGATAACTTATAATTTCCTCCATAAGACCACCACCCCATAGCTCCACAATAAACTCCGCGTGCATGTTTTTCTCTTTCATCTAAATGTCTTATTACCGTAGATCTGGGAGCCCCAGTGACAGACCCTGAAGGAAAAAGGGATTTAATCATTTCCCATTTTTTTAAAGATTTTTTCTTCTTTCCGTAAATTTTAGCTACAGCTTGTTTTATTGTTGGATACTCTTTAACCAAAGAAGAGTCGGAAACAGAGACCGACTCAAAATAACAACATTTATAAAAATCATTTCTAACAAGATCGACAATTATAGAGAGTTCACTTCTCTCCTTTGGATTCTCAATAAGACTAGTTGCTTTTTTAGTAGTTGTTCCTTTCATTGGTTCTGAAAAAAAAATATCATTTTCACATGAAAGAAACAATTCTGGAGAACCTGAACCTATTACAAAATCTTCATATTTCAAGTAAGAGCATAAATCAGTTTGACAAAAATTTCTGAATTTTAAATAAAGGTCTAAAGGGTTTTTTATTTTTCCAAACAGTTTGAAAGTGAAATTTGCTTCATACATCTCACCATTAAAAATTTTATTTTTTATAAGATTTAATTCTTTAGAATATTGTTCAAAATTAATCGTAGATTCAAGATACCCTATAGGGGTATTCTTTTTTTTTTTCAAAACCTTAATGTCTTTAAACCTATTCACCTCTGTAGTCCACCAACCATAAGACTTATGAAAACATAAAATATATTTCGCTTCAAAAAGATGAAAATCATGATCCCAAGGATGTTTTTTTGGATTATCCCAATTTTCAGAAGAATTAATGCTATAAGGAAGCCACCCAACCAAGCCTCCGGAAAAAGGGATATCACTTTTTATTATTTTTTTGGACTCGTTGATGTCCATAATCTCCCAAGGATTCCCTTTTAAAGGATTTTCTAAAATAACAATGTAGCTCCAACCACCTGAAGTAACATCGTCTAAATAAAAAATATTGTTATCTTTTTCTAAAGATGTGAAAACATCTATCAACTGGTAATTCCAATTTAATTTTTCCAATACATATCCCTTAAAACTCTAAGATTCTTCATATCGTCTTCCTTCTCTTTCTTAGGGGTTTCAATTATTGCTGGTATATTTAAATCAGAGCAAGAATCCAGTATATTCTTAAATCCTTGAAGCCCAATAAAACCCTTCCCGATATGCTCGTGTCTATCTTTTCTACTTCCTAATTCACATTTTGAATCATTCAAATGTAAACACTGGAGTTTGTCCCATCCAATTGTTTTTTCAAACAAAGATTCAATTTCTTTGTATTTTTTATTATTAGCAATATCATATCCAGCACCAAAAATATGTGCAGTATCAAGACAAACAGTTAACTTTTCCGAAGGTCCATTTTTGATAAGCCAAGAAATATGCTCAAACTTATAACCTAAATTAAATCCAGTGCCAGCTGTTAATTCAAGACATACATTACATTTTCCCTTGAATCTTTTAAAAACAGAAAAAAGTGATTTTTTAATCCTTTTTAACCCAACTTCTTCCCCATCACCTCCATGGCTCCCAGGATGTAGTACTAAGTTTTTTATTTTTAACAAGTCACATGCTTCCAATTCTGCAATCAAGGTTTCTATAGACTGATTTAAAACCTTTTCATTTGAACTTCCGAGATTCAAGAGATAAGAGGAATGAGCAATAGGATAGATCAAAAATTTGTCTGCTTCTTTCAAAAATGAATTTGCTTCATCCTGACTGATTTTCGGTAAACGCCATTGTCGATTTGGCTTTACAAAAATCTGAAAAGAATCACAACCAACCTCTTTTGCTCTTTCAATAGAATTAAAAACACCTCCGGCAATGGAAACATGAGATCCAAAAGCCAGACTCACAGAACCTTCCTTAAAATAAATTCAACTTGTTTTTGCAAATTCAAACTACCGTTTATTTCAAAATCTAAAGACAAACCCCGTGCCCAGGTTCTTTGTTTTTTTGCCAATCTTATAGTGTTTTGATTGATTTCCTCGAAGGCTTCTTCATGTTTTTTGCTTGGTGAAAACTCAGCATAACCAATAGTTTTTGAAAGAATTGAGCTTTCTGGATATTTCTTCCACAAAAATCGTGCCTCTTCCTCTAATCCATTTCTTAACATTTCATTAGTCCTTTTAAAAATCCTCTGATCCAAATTTTCTTTTTCAACATCAAGATAAAAAGTTGAAAGCTTGATGGGGTCCTTTGAACCTGGGAAAGAATCTGGACCTGACTCTTCAATCTCTATAGCCCTGATCAATCTTGGAAAATCCCTTTCGTTTATCATTTTTGATTTTTCAAAATTCATTTCTTTCAATAAATTGTAAATATAGCCAGGACGATTCTTTTCAAAATCCAAAAGCTCTTTTCTTCTTTTTTCATCTGGAGGCAATTCACCAAGATCCCAACCTTCCAAAAGTATACGAGCATAAAAACCAGTTCCCCCTACAAGAATAATGTTTTTTTTCTTTTTTTGTAACATTTCAAAAACATCTTGAAACCTTTTATGCCATTCCCCAGCAGTTACTTGCTTTCCTGGATTAGAAAAATCAATTAAATGGTGAGGTATGTTTTGCATCTCTTTCTCTGAAGGTTTTGCAGTTCCTATATTCATACCTTTATAAAAAAGCCGACTGTCTAAATTAATAATTTCAGCATCAATTCTTTTTGCAAGAGATATGGATAATGAAGTTTTTCCAGAAGATGTAGCACCAAATATAAGAATATTTTTCAAATTAATTTTCTAGTGTGAAAAAATGAGCTAATCCATCTCTACCGACAACAATACAAGAACCATTCGAGACGATAGGTGGAGCGTTTATTCCATTTTCTAGTTCATGCCAATAAATCAAATCTCCTGTGTCTAAATCAAAAAACCCAATTCCATTTCCGGCTTTAGATGTTGAGTTTCGAGAACCTAAAACTAAATACTTATCCCAAACAACAGGAGATGTAAAAACACCTTCACCATTAAATTCCCAAACAACCTGTCCACTGTCTTCAACCTTGATAACAGTATTGTTTAAACTCAAATAAAAAAAATCCCCATCATTTTCTGCAGCTGTAAATCTCAAATCATTAGATCCAGCAAATCCAACTTTTGAAATAATCATTCCTGTTTCCAATTCGACAAGAATTATCCTTCCTGAAGAATCTCCTGACTTTATTATGAGTGTGTCTTTGTTAAATGCAGGTGGAGAAATAAACACATCTTCATACTTGAGTCTCCATAACTCAGAACGCTCTTGAATATCCCACAAAACCATACTTCCACGATCTCCTTCCATTTCTGAACCATAAATCAAAACTTGATTTTCATTAACAACAACAGGATAACTATGAAATATCTGACTCTTTACACCTATAAAATCTTGTTGAAGAATCTCTCCCTTCTTGTTGGAAATAGTTAAAAAACCCTTATTGCTATGTGTAATTAAATTTTCTCCCATTTTGACTGGAGAGGAAGGTGTCCCAGGAACCCTAAAAGACCAAACTTTCTCTCCATCAATTGTGAAAGCAGCAACTTCTGGATTAAAAACTGATGGAAAAATTATCAATCCATCAAAATCGACAACTTTTGGATGGAGTCTTAATTTATAACCAGAATCCCAAATAGTCTTCTTTTCAGGCCAATTAGAAACAGTCCCTGAAGCACTGATAAAGATAACACCATGACTTAAAACCAAAGGGGAAGTACGGACATCTTCTTGAGATGGTAAAACCCTTACAGAACTCTGATGAATGGGAGAAAAACCCATAAAAAAAACAAAGAGAATGAAAAACCGTGATTTAATCATTATCAATCTTCAACTCAAAATATCCATTGGATTTCATTTCCATAGTTTGAATATCCATTTCAACATACTCAGATTTGATATCATACCCTTTACTGTAATTTAAAAAAATTTCATAAAAAGAAACCAAATTTTCCTCCATATTTAGATTAAAAGAATCAGCAGTACCAGAAACGAAATCAAAATCTTTGGAAAAATGAAATTGAACATTTTTTTCCCCTGAAAAAAAATTTTCTGAAAGGTCAAAATTAAAAAAATCTGAACTTAAAGAAAAATCTCTGTATAAAAGAAGTGGCTTTTTTATCGTTTTTTCAAAAATCAAATTATTTTTTTTAAAATCTAAAACAACTGTATCAGATTTAAATTTTAAAAAATCTTCAAAAAAACCTTCGACATTTCCTGATATATTTAAAGTTTGATTATCAAAAAGAAAACTTTCCGCAAGGAGAGAATAAGAATCATTGGAAAATAATATTCCATTTGAACCCTTTACATTCAAATTTCCTTTTAAATCATAATCACTAAATAAATAACCAGCTTCAATCAAAAATTCATCGGAAACAAGACTTCCCCCTTTTGGCAATTCAACTTGAGTTTTATCTTTGGTTTGAGAAAAATACATAGGCTCTCCTTCAATCTTTATTGAAGGGTTGGTAGAAAAAAAGATTAAAAAAATGTAAAAAATCATCAACTACATTATAGAGAATTTAATTTTGAGCATGTGGATGAAACTGTTCCCAAGAAGACCTAACATTTTTTTCTAAAAGGTGAGTATATATTTGTGTTGTTTCCAAGTCAGCATGACCTAAAAGCTCTTGTATAACCCTCAAGTCAGCACCTCTGGCTAAAAGGTGTGATGCAAATGCATGCCTAAAAACGTGAGGCCCATAACCTTCTTGAGTAATTCCAACAGAAGCCAATGCTTTTTTAACTATTAGAAAAGCAGTTTTTCTTGTGATATGACCTTCTTTTTTTTTACTTGGAAACAAAAACCTGCTTTCAATTTTTCCAATATGCTTTTGAATCCAATACAATGCCTTCCTCCCTATTGGAACCTGCCTGTACTTCCCTCCTTTTCCTTTAATTCTTATATAACCTTCTGCCAAATAAACATCTTTTAACTGAATCGAAACAGCTTCACTAACCCTTAAACCACTTGAATATAACATTTCCAAAAGTGTTCTGTTCCTTAATCCCAATTCGTTTTCATCAGAATAATGCCTAATTGCATTTCCAACTTCTTCTTCAGAAAGAATTTTTGGCAACCTCTCAATCTTTTTTGTTTTTATGTTTTTTCCTAAATTTATTTCTGGACCACCCCTTAAAAAAACGAATTTCAACAAAGCCCTTACTGCTGATAAAGCTTGATCTATAGAGGAATTTGATAAATTTTGATTATTTAAATTCAACATATACATTTGAACATATTTTTTTTGGTCATTTCCTAATTTGTTAGACCGCATTAATTCAATAAAATTCTTCCAATGGCGAGAATAAGCTTCGAGTGTCTGAACCGAACAATCTCTTGCTCCAATCATCTCTCTGTAAAGAGTTGGTATCGAATTTTCTAGTATATTTGAATGCTCTTTGTTTTTCAATTATCTAGATATTTTTGGAATTTCTTCTACAAGCATGTCTATTGCTTTAGATATGTTTTCTCTTGAAGCAGCATATGAAAGCCTTATATAACCTTTCCCAAATTTTCCAAAATCCTCGCCTGGCAATAATGCAACACCTTTTTCAAGCATATGATCACTGATTTCCTTTCCACTTAAATTTGTTTTTTTTATATTTGGAAATGCATAAAAAGCACCACCAGGGTTTTTGCAAGAAAAACCGGGAACGCTATTCAATCCATCAACTATCAAAGATCTTCTTTGCTTAAACTCTTTAATCATATTTTCACTAGGGTCCTGAGTGCCTTTAATTGCTTCGATACAAGCCGCCTGAGTCATTCCGTTAACACAAGAAGTGTTGTTGTTCATAAACAACCCTAATTTGTCAATGAGATTCTTGTCAGCTGCAGCATATCCAGCTCTCCATCCAGTCATGGCATAAGTTTTCGAAAAACCATCAATCACAACAGTCCTTTCTTTCATCCCTGGAATCGTTGAAATTGAAACATGCTTTTCGTCATAACACATTCTTGAATAAACCTCATCACTCAAAACAGAAACATTATTTTTAATACATAAATCCGCTATAACTTCTAAATCACTTTTCTTCAATATTCCTCCAGTTGGATTTGCTGGGGAATTTAATATTAACAAAGATGCTCCTTCTATCTCTTTTTCTAAAAAATTTAAATCAAAAGAAAAGCCGTTTTTTTCCAAGAGAGGAACACCTACGCCACGAGCGTCAACAAAAGATGCAAGGGAATGATAAGAAGGGAAGCCTGGATCTGGATACAAAAGCTTTGTCCCTGGTTCAACTAAAGCCAAAACAGTAGCCATTAAGGCTGGCTTAGCACCAGGACAAACAATGATTTCATCTCGAGAAAAACAAACACCTCTCCTGGAAGAAAGATCTTCGGCAATTGCCTCTCTTAAATCCATAACTCCTAAAGAAGGAGTATACCCATGCGTCCAAATTTCATCTAAAGAATCTTTTGCACTTTTTACAATATGTCTAGGAGTTGGGAAATCAGGTTGCCCAATCTCCAAATGAATAATGTTTTTTCCTTTTGCCTCAAGTTCTTTAGCTTTTGCAAGAACAACAAAAGCTCCTTCGGGCTTTAAACTTTTGATTGCACGAGTAAATTTCATTAGGAATATTCTAAATTAAGGAATAATATTGTCAAAAAACAATAGAATTCAAATGATGGAAAAGTCTGAAAAACAAATCACTCTACATGAAAAATTACAACAAGATACAGGATTGAATCTTTCTTCGCTAAGACATTGGTGGTCTGGAGATGGATCAATGTCTTCTAGAAATATTTGTGAAAATGGTTTGTCAAGGGTCCTTGATAGCATACTGAATAATGACGAGTCAATACTTTCCTCAATAGATATTTGGTTGATGCAAGATGTATTTTGTGCTGTGGATATTGCTCCTGAAGAAATTGACCTTGAAAGAGTTTTGGAATGGCTAAGATTTGAATCTATAGAAAGGAAGATGGTTCCAAAAAACAATCCTATTTTTAAGTTTTACAACTCTTTCTTGATGCCTTTAGACAATTGGGGAAGGCTTCAACCTTCTGATGTTGGCTTAGAAAAAACAAAAGAAAAAGAAGAGAAGAAAAAAGGTTTTTTTCAAAAACTGTTACGTGGCGATGAAGAGGAAGAAGAAGAGAGAAGTCCACTTAGAGAAATTCAAGACTTACCTGGATTTTTCACCTTTAAAAAATCATTGGAAGAAAAACAGGAATGAAAGTTACATTAATAAAATCAGGAATCCTCTCTTCTGTCTATAAAGACTTTGAGAGTAGCATTTCTGTGTGCTTGAGACAATTAGGCATAGATGATGAAACTATCCAGAATTGGAGCGATACTGGAGAAGAAGGCCCTTACTTAACAAATGAAAAAAAATTCCTTGGATACACCTTGAGAAACCTTTGTATAGCTGAAAAAACAACAAGAAATGATAAATTATTCGTTGCAGATCCAATCCTTTATCAAGTGTACAGAAAAGCTATAAAAAGATTTGAAGAACCCCATTACGAAAAAATGAAAAACAAAATGCTTGAATCACTTGGACTCGAATATTCTGGAAGATTCAAAGCTGTAAACATTCTTCATTTGATGAAATCTCAAACTGGTGGAAAAAAATTCGATAGGCTTATCATAAGGAAGCTAGGAAATGACAGAGATGAAGATTTTGAACCTTTAAGAATAGCCCTACACACACCTCCTGAATTCATGCGTCCTATGTCAGAAATAAAATCAGACCACCCAGATAACCCCATGGTGGTTTCATCTTTGATTCATAAAGCTGGTGGAAAATGTGTTAATTGGGGTTCTTTCAACAGATGGTTAGGTGGATACTTAACTGTCAATTTGAAAAATGAAAGTTCATCTTCTTTTAATAACCTCACTCAAGATTATGCTTTAAAAATTATTACTCCAGTGATAAGAGATGCTCATGAAAGTAATGCTGAGGTTATTGCAACCTTAGACCCAAGAGGCCTTGAAGCAATTGACATATATCAACAAAAAATAATAAAACAGTTAGGAATCAACAAAAAACCACTACCTGTAATGTATGCAACTGATTTGATAAACATATCTCTCGGGATGAGTGCGAACAGGATCAATTCTTCTTCAAGAAAAACAAATTATGAAGAGATATTCAAAAAACTAGGCCTTTCTACAGCTTGAAAAAAAGAAAAAACCTGTAGTTTAAATTATGAAATATTGCTCAAATTGTAGGGAAAAAAACAAATTTAGCTTTATTGATGGTAACGAAAGATATCATTGCGAAAACTGCCTTACCATCCATTACCAAAACCCAAAACCAACAGCAACCATCATATGTATGAAAAAAGATGAGATACTATTGGCTAAAAGAGCTTTTGAGCCAGCAAAAGGAGAATGGGGTCTCCCTGGTGGATTTATGGAAATGAACGAGACACTTGAAGAAGCTGCTGAAAGAGAACTTCATGAAGAAACAAACCTGAAAGGAAAAGTAACAAATTTACTATCAACATGTTCTCACTATGGAACAGTTTTTGGAGATATATTATCAATTGGAGTTGAAATGAAAGTTGATGATTTTTCCGAAATGAAAGCAGGAGACGATGCTGAGGAATTAAAATTTTTTAACATCAATAATATCCCAAAAATAGTCTTTTACTGTCATCTTAAATTTATCAATGAATACAAGTCAAAAAACAAAATTTAAAAATGGAAAAATCCTTTTTAAAAAAAATATTTGGAAAAGATTTTTCCTTATCTGAATCTGATTTAAAAAAATACTCAAAAGACGAAAGTTTAATTTCGATAAAACCATTGGCAATTGTTTTTCCAAAAGAAAGAGAACAAATAATAAATTTGGTTAAATGGGCAAAAAAAGAAAAAGTTGCCATTGTTCCAAGAGGGTCTGGAACAGGTCTTGCAGGCGGATCCATAGGCAAAGGCATTATTCTAGATATGAAAAAAATGAAAAAAATAAAAATATTTAAAAATGACCTAATGGCTGAATGTCAACCTGGAGTAATTAATTCAGAATTACAAAAAAAATTAAAAAAATACGGATTTTTTTGGCCTCCAGATCCTTCCAGCTGGAAAGAATGTACAGTTGGTGGAAATCTTTCAACAAACGCAGGCGGCATTTCATGCCTCAAGTATGGGGTAACAAACAATTGGGTTTTAAGCCTAGATGTAATTGATGGAAATGGAGATTTTTTCAGAACAGGTAGCAAAGCAATCAAAGATGTTTCGGGATACGACTTAACCAATCTTTTTATTGGGAGTGAAGGAACTTTAGGAATCATCGTAAACTCTTATTTAAAAATTCTTGAAATACCAAAATCTAATGCAACATTAATTGCTACCTATAAAAATTTTGATACAGCTGCAGAAAAAGTTCAAAAAATAAGAAATGAAAAAATCCTTCCAGAAGCATTAGAGATACTTGATAAAAAAACACTTAAAGTGGTTAATGATTATCATGGGCTCAATTTTGGTAAAAACTGTTCGTTGCTTCTGTGTGAATGCTCTGGAGATAAGAGAAAGGTTGAAGAAGAGGTCCGAAAAATAAAATCTATCATTAGCGAGAAATCTATCGATCTGAAATTCTCTTTTTCAAAAGAAGAAAGAGAAAAACTTTGGATAGCACGAAGGGGAGTTTTGGAAAGCTTAAAATCACTTGGAAAAGTGCATGTTGAGGATATCACTGTTCCCATAAGTTCTTTATCAAAAATGGTAAAAAAAATTGATAAAATTTCAAAAAAAAATAAAATAGAAATCCTTACAATGGGGCATGCAGGAGATGGAAATTTGCATCCACAATTCATCATGGAAGAAAATTCAAAATACTTAAAAAGACTAAAAATTGCTAGATTTGAAATACTGAATGAAGCTGTGAAAATGAATGGAACAATCACTGGAGAACACGGAATAGGTTTAACCAAAAAAGAATCATTTTACAAAAATACAAACTCAATAAAAATTAAAAAAATGAAAAAAATCAAAAATGTTTTTGACCCTATTGGAATAATGAACCCTGGAAAAATATTTAAATGAAGATAATCGTCATATCAAGAAGAATGGGCTATAACGAAACATTCTTAGCAGAAAGACTATCAGAATATGAAACTTTGGAGGTTTTGTGGATTACAGGAACTTCAAAACAATGGGATCAAAGAAAAATCCTAAACAAAAACCCTAACCCAGAAAACAAAGACAAATCTCACTATTTGACAATTCAATACATCAAGAACAAAAAAGACATTTTTGACTTTTTTACATTTTTACCAAAGTTGACAAAAAAAATAAATACTATCTTTGAGCAGGAGAAAGATATAAAACTCATAATTTTTCCAAAAGAAGACAAACTGATAAAAACCGCTCTAAAAACTGTGGAACACAAAGCAGAAATGATATCTTTGGATTTAGTAAATGATACCAAGGGTCATAATCTGGAAAGGTTTTTTGAAACGATGATCCAATTTAACAAAATATTAGAAAAATGCAAAGAGCTGGATTCCAAAATCACAAAACTTAAATACGATTATCGAGGAGATGATCTAAATTGACAAAACAAGAATATCTAAGATTGTCTCTTACTGATAAATGCAACTACAGGTGTAGTTATTGTTTGCCTGAAGGAAATATTAATTCAATTAACAATAAACATTTTCTGAAACTTCAAGAATATTATGAATTGTCAAAAATCTTCAATGACATAATTGGTTTAAAAAAAATCAGACTGACAGGGGGTGAACCTCTTCTTAGAAAAGGAATAGAAAATCTTATATCAATGCTTGGGCAACTTTCCCCAAGGCCAAAAATATCAATCACAACAAACGGACATTACCTCAATGAAAAAATAAAAGGGTTGATAATGTCTGGAATTGACAATATAAACATAAGCATAGACTCTTTAGACGAAGAAAAATTCAGAGAAATGACTGGAAATGGAAATTTGAATAAAGTTCTCCAGTCTATAGAAAAAGCAAAAAAATTAGAATTTCATAATATTAAAATTAATACGGTTTTAACAAAAGACAACATTAACGAAATTCCTGAATTCATTGCCTTTTCAGAAGACAAAAAAATTGATTTGAGGTTTATAGAACTGATGTCTTTTGAAAACATATCTGAGTACCATAAAAAACAATACATTTCTGCCAAACAGATCCATAACGAACTAGAAAAAATTTTTCCAAAAAATACTGAAATAACTGAATCAAAATTAAGTCCTGCAATTTACAGGAATTCAAAAAAATCAAAACAAAAAATAGGTGTTATAGCAGCAGCTTCAGATCCTGGGTGCCATAAATGTACAAGATTAAGAATATCCTGCAATGGAAAACTTTCTGTTTGCCTTTACCAAAATGAAGGAGTTGATTTGAAAGAAATGCTAAGAAATAAAAAAATTGAAGATTTGACACAAACAATCGAAAAAACCATAAAAAACAAAAGAACTTATAATCCTCTACAAACTAAAGAAGAAACATGGATGTCCCTGTCTCAAATTGGAGGATAGATGAAAATAGTAGTATTTGGAAATCTTTCCAAAGAACTTGGCTGGAAAGAAAAAAAAATCTCTTGGGAAGAAAGAATGACCCCTGAAAAAATATGGCAAAGAGAAATAAAACTTAAAATCAACCAAGTGAGGCCAGCATTAAATTTTAAATTTTGCAAGTGGGATGAATCGATTCCAAAAAATTCAGAATTAGCTTTTTTACCACCAATGTCAGGCGGATGATGATTTTACAAAAAGGAAACCTAAAAAATGTCAAAAGACCTTTTGACGAATCTGCTGGAGCATGGGTTCTTTTCGAAGGAACCGTTAGAAGCCCAAATAAAGGGAAAAAAATCGATTTTATAAATTACGAAATATATGAAGAAATGATAGAGGAAGAAGGTCAAAAAATAATTAAAGAAGCCAATGAAAAATGGAGAATAAAAAATATTTTAATTAAACATGGATCTGGAAAAATAAAACCTAAACAAATTTCAATACAAATTGGAGTACTTACGGCACACAGAAAAGAAGCTTTTGAATCAGCAAAATGGATTCTTGATGAATGCAAAAAAAGACTTCCAATATGGAAAGAGGAGGTAACAAATGAAAATAACACATCTTGATGATCAAGGTGATATCAATATGGTTGATGTTTCTGAAAAAAAAACAACTGTTCGAAAAGCAATAGCTCAAGGAGAAATAACTTTCCCTAAAGAAATTGCAGAGAAGTTAAAAAAAGACCCGAAGAGTAAAAAAGGTAATATTTTCAGTGTTGCAAAAATCGCAGGAATCAATGCAGCAAAGAAAACTTCTGAACTTGTGCTCCTTTGTCATCAAATCAACCTAAAAAAAATAGATATAGGCACAGAATGGAAAAATAATTCTATTTTCGTCAAATCTGAAGTTCTAACAAAATCTGAGACAGGGGTTGAAATAGAAGCGATAAATGCAGTTTCAATTGCATTATTGAATATTTACGATATGACAAAATCACTAACTAAGGAAATAGAGATAAAAAACATAAAATTGCTCAAAAAAACAAAATAAATTCAATGAATCAATGGGTAATAAGCACAAAATCAAAACCGACTGAAGAAGAAGTTGAAAAAGCAATAAAGATTTCAAAACAATTTTCTGCTGAATATGTAGAAAGGAAAGAAAAAACACTTAAAAAGATATCTAGAGAAAACTCGAAAATGCCCATCCTGATAATAGATCAAAAAAAAGGTCTAAAATCCTATACTCCAAACGAAAGAATATGGAGTTGGCATCCTGGAATGTCTAAAATCCGAATTGCGTCATTAAGAAACAACCTTCCAGATCATCTTTACAGAAGTGTTGAGCCTAAAAAAGGAATGAAAATACTAGATGCTAATCTTGGAATGGCACATGATGCATTAGTTCTTGCATCATGCGATACGAAAGTTTTAGGTTTAGAAAAAGATAGATTTA
The DNA here is from genome assembly GCA_964343345.1 of uncultured bacterium. Lineage (GTDB taxonomy): Bacteria > UBP7 > UBA6624 > UBA6624 > UBA6624 > UBA6624. The sequence continues at coordinate 6,841 of CAYFJE010000004.1, read as the reverse complement.
TACATCTCATAACTTCAGAAGGCCTAAAAAAATGTCAAGAAAATAAAGAATATCCAAAATTTATAAGAAAAGCAGCAAAAAACATAAAAACAAAATGTATTGACAATGAAGAATATATAGAAAATTCAAACAAAAATTTTGATGCAGTTTGCTTTTCTCCAATGTTTATAAAACCCAAATTTAAATCAGACGATATGCTGCCGCTTAGAGAACTTGCATTAAAAAACTGGCCAACAAAAAATCTTATAAAAAAATCTTTAAAAATATCAAAAAAAGTCATAATAAAAGTCGAATACGAAAAACACCCTCCTTTGCCAAATCCAGCCAGATGGTCACATGGACAGGGCTCAAGGGTAGCATATGCAATATATGAATAAAATAAAACTGGTTTGGACCTATACTGCAATCGCAATATCTCTATATGCTATTTGGGTTTTTAAATCGGACATAAAAAATCTTGAAACAATTGAAAATTTCAATCCTTATCTAGTTTTAACTGGAATATTTTTTGCATTTTTAAATTATCTTTTAAGAGCTTATAGATGGCATTGGCTTCTTAATAAAAGTGGTGAAAAAATCAATATTTCAAAATCTTTTTTATCTTTTTTTTCAGGATTTTTTTACACATTTACTCCTGGAAAAATTGGTGAGATTTCAAAAAGCTTACATTTATATCAATTATCAAAAATACCTGCAAGGAAAAGCATGCCTATCATCTGGATAGAAAGAACTAGCGATGTTGCTGGTGTAGCAATTCTATCTTTTCCAATTTTCGCTTACTTGTTCACGAATAACAATAAATACTTTTACGAGAATTCAACTCAAATGATAATTGCTTCATTGGCTTTTGGCTTAATTACTGCAATATGTTTATTTTTTTTGGGAAAGATCCTAGGAAAAAAGATAATAAACCAATCAAATTCAATTAAATCAAAAAAAGATTTTTTCGAAACTTTTTCAAAAACATTAAATCTCTTAAAAGAAAATTTATTTAGACTTGTAGCATGGGGTTGGCTTGCATGGGTTTTAGAAGGAATAACATGTCTATTATGCTTAAAAGCTATTGGTGCTGAAATTCCATTTAGTTTTATAGAGAATGCCACAATGGCGACAAGGTTTTACTCATCTTCGATGCTCGCTGGAGCTCTTTCCTTTGTTCCAGGAGGGCTTGGAGCAACTGAAATCACGCTAACAAACTTATTTGTTTCAACTGGGATGGAAACAAAAATTGCTACTAACGGAACATTCTTGACTAGGGTAGCAACGTTATGGGTAGGTTTTCCAATTGGAATTATTTCAATAATAAAAATTAACAAAAAAAAGGGAGAGCCCTAAGACTCTCCCCACCCAGGTAAAACTAGGCAAATACTCGGTTTAGCCCTCATTAACCGAAGTATTTAAGTACTATACTAATCTAAAATACAGAAAGTTTCACAAAATTCTTATCTTTATGCTGAAAATGAAATCTTTTCCTCTTTTTTTTGTACTTATTAATTCTTGATTGTTGTTAATGCACCATGCAGGAACATCAATATCCGAAACAGGATCATCAGAAACAAGCCTAACAATATAATTTTCTTCCAAACTCTCAACAAGTTTTTTTAACCTAATTATAGGAAGAGGACAAAGCAAACCTCTAGTATCTAATTTATATAATTTTTGCATTTTTCCATGCTTTTTCAAATTTTTCATAGAGGTATTCCAAATCTTCAATTTTCAAATCTAAATCTGGAGAAACAAGAAGGCTTTCTCTTGTTGGAATATTTAAATCCTCAAGAGTTTCACTTTTTTTACCAGCTCCAGAAATACATGCAGGGCCTGTCCCGATATGAATCCCTTCAAGAGAGAGATTCATCCTGAAAGCATCTAAATCAATATTATTAGCCCATGAAGATAAAACATGCGGTAGATGTCTTTCGAAAAGAAATTCATTAACTTTCAAATGGTTATTTAAAAAAAATCTTAATTTTGAAATGGCTTCATTCCAATCGTTTTTAATCGAAGATTCAAATTCTTGTTTAAAAACAGAAAAAGTAATTGAAGCACCTTCAATTAAACTCAAAGGTAAACAACCTCCTCTCAAACCTTCTTGTTCAACCCCTGAAAAAATCGGTTTTAAATCATTATTTTTTAATGCAACAAAACCGACACCTGAAGGTCCACCGAATCTAAAGAAAGAAAGAGAAACCCAATTTGCAAAATTAACTTTATTTTTAATCTCTAACCATCCAGCGGAAGAAGATATGTCAATTAAAACTTTAACTCCGCTCTTTTTAACAGCTGAAGACAATTTTTCTAAATCATGTACAAAACCCAATTCAGAAGAAGAAGCCTCAACAAAAAGAACATCGTCTTCATTCAAGTTTTCAAACACAGAAAAATCAAAACCGTTAGATTGGTTAAATTTAGGAGTTATAAATTGTGATCCATATTTTATTGATAATATTTTTGCAGCATTGACCAAACTTAAACGTGAACCTCTTGGGACTATGATTTTTTTTGGCTTTATTGAATTGGCTATAAGATGGTGACATTCTGTTGCTGAACTTGTCCAAACTCCATTTGAAAAACCCTTTCCTATTGATTCAGTTAAATCTTTTGTACATGAATCAATAATTGAAGCTGTTTCCTGACCTAGCAAATGTCTAGAAGAGGGATTCGTGGGAGCAACCCTATCCAAGGAAAAAGAAACTCTTTCTTTAACTTTTTTAAAAACCTTTATACCTGAGACAGAATCAAAGTTAAAAATCTTACACATTAATTAGAAGGATCCCAAGGCAAATCCAAATCCTTTCTTCCAAAATGGCCATAGCAAGACAATGGCTCATAATTTCTATTCCATAAATCCAACTTCTTATTGATGCTATACAAATCCCAATTCAAATCTTTCACAAAATTCTCAACTTTCAAATTTAAATCATTTCTCCCAGTTTCCACAAAAAAAGAAATAGGCTCAGTTTCATGAATTGCATAAGCAACCTGTATTTCTACTTTAGTTAACTCTTCTGCTTTGAATTCTTCAAGGCTTTTTACTGCAGCAAACCTAGCATAATAAGCTCCAGACCTATCGACTTTACTTGGATCTTTTCCACTAAAAGCTCCTCCTCCATTAGGAACATAACCTCCATATGTATCGACTGTTATTTTCCTGCCTGTTAAACCCGTATCTGCTACTGGTCCCCCTTCTGACCAGGGTCCGGAGTTCTGAATCTTCAATATACTTTTATGAGTCATTTTCTTAGACAAAACTGGATCAATAACTTTTTCTTGTAATTCTTTCCTTAAAAAATCCAAATCTAGACCTCGCTCATGTTGAGTCGACAAAACAACAGTATGAACAAATGGAACACCATCCTCGTAAGAAACCGTTACTTGTGTTTTTCCATCAGGCCTGAGCCAAGGAAGTTTTTTATTTTTACGAACTTCAGTTAATCTTTTTGCTAGATCATGAGACCATGAAATTGCTGCAGGCATCCAAACATCTGTCTCAAGACAAGCAAAACCACACATCATTCCTTGATCTCCAGAAACCTCTTTATTTTGAATAAAACTATGGGGTTTAGCAAGCTCTTGTGTTTGTTTTTTGATATCTTCAACAATCTCAAGTTCATCTAAAGGGATACCGAAAGATTCATCGGAATAACCAACATCTTTCAAAACTTTATTGACTAAATTTCTAGATTCTTTTCTGACTTGCTGTAAAAGAAATTCTGAAACCTCCCCCGCAACAATAACTTTTCTGCCGGTAAACATGGTTTCTATTGCAGCTTTCACATTTGATCTATCTTTTGAAAGAGACAAAGCAAAATCTAAAAAACTGTCTGAAAGTTTATCAGCCAGTTTATCTGGATGCCCTTCCGTAACAGATTCACTAGTAAATATCTTCAAGAACACATACCTCTAATCTCCTTAACAGCTTCAGCAGGTGATTCGTGTTTAAATATTCCTGAACCTGAAACAAGGATGTCAGCTCCTGAGTTGAACAAAATTTTTGCATTTTCTTTTGTAACTCCACCATCAATTTCAATTTCAAAATCTAAACCATTTTGTTTTCTAAATGAATTCAGATTCTGAACTCTTTCAGGAGTTTTTTCAATAAATTTCTGACCTCCAAAACCAGGAAAAACAGACATAACCACAATGTAGCTTATCCTGTGTAAATACTTGTAAATACTCTCAACTTCTGTATCGGGGTTGATAGCTATACCAGAAAGACAAGAACTTGAATTAAGAGCATCAATTATATTGCTTGTTTCTTGTGTTGATTCAACATGGAATGAAACAGCATCTGCACCTGCTTCAACAAATTTTTCAACATAATTCTCTGGAGAATCAATCATCAAATGAACATCTTGGAAACACTCAATTTTAGTTAAAGATTCGACTATTGGAATCCCTATACTTATATTTGGAACGAACTTCCCATCCATAACATCAACATGAATCCAATCTGCCCCACCATTGACAACAGAGGAAACCTCTTTTCCAAGATTTAAATAATCACAACCTAAAATAGAAGGTGCTATTTTCATTCAAAATAAGAACTCCAAGCTAATTTTCCGCCTTGACTAATTGTAAGAAATATAGGCATATTATTTTCATTTAATATCTGTTTAAACTTGTTTTCAAAAGAAGGATGCCTTAAGCCTTTTGTGTATGGTTCTTCCCACATTTCAACTTTCGAACCATATTTTATAACAATTTGGATTCCTCCGGTTTCAACCCAACTAGGCAACTCATTAATATTGAAATTCCAGTTTCGTGACTCTTTAAGAATAAACAATAAATCATGGTCAATACTCAAAGGAACAGATGCATTTTTTTGCGGAAATTGATAAATTATCTTCTGATTATTAATACCTGGATCTAAATATCTTTTTGTTCTTATTGCCCCATTGATCTTAAATCCATCATTTTTTAAAATCTTTTTAGAATTTTCGATAGATTTATTTTCAAAATTTGGAAAATTAAATAACTTTTTTTCTAAAGATGAATATATGTTAATTGAAAAAGAATCTCCTTGATTCATCTTAGATCCTGGATTTGGTTTTGTTGAACTTATTTCTCCTTCTGAAAATTGATTGCTTTTAATTATGTTAATTTCAGTAGGCCAAATGTTTATCTCGATCAATTTCGAAAAATACTCATTTAATGTAAGTTTTGAAAAATCAGGAACTATGTTCTCTAGCGTCCCTGCACTAATCCAAACATTAATAACACTTCCTTTTTTCAAACTAGATCCAGCTGAAGGATTTGTTTTTGATATTAACCCTTTGTCTAAATTGTTATCAACATCAAAACCAACAACCTTTACATCAAAACCTTTGGATTCCAATTTTGAATAACCTATACTTTCTGTCTCCCCAACAACATTCGGAACACGGGAATCAATATGATTGAAACCTAACAAATACAAAACCTCAAAAGATGCCCAAATGCTTGCTATAGTTAATAAAATTCTGGAAAATGGCTCTAAATACTTTCTACTAAATATTGAAACATAATTAAAAACACTTCCCTCAACCAAACTATTTTCTTCTTCTGCAATCATCGCTAATCTTCCCATAAGTTTGGGAAGAAGATTTAAAACTTTTGAATCTTCTCCATTTAAAATTCTTTCAAATATATTGGAAAGATTCCTGTTTACACTTTTAGGAATGACAAAATTTCCAGAAACCAATGGGGGGACAGAACCTGTTAGTGTCTTTAAAATCAAGATAACGGCATTCTTTATATCAAAAATTTTCTGATTTTCTTTTTCTTCTGGAGGTAAACCGAGTAAACTTTTTGCTGAAGTTTTTTCTTTATTTAACAAAGAAGAATAATACATTTTTTTTACCGGAAAATCCACAACATAAGCATTTTCATCACAAATGAAAAAAGAATCTTCCTCAAGATGACAATGAGAAAAACCTTTTGAATGTAATCCAGAAATAGAACGAAGAATTGCAGAAGAGATTTTTAATCTTTCTGTATAAGAAGGTTTTTCCTTAATCCAATCTTTAAATGAACGAAAATGATTTAAACCATCCAATACAAACCTATATTCTCCCCTGAAAGAATGAAGACTTCTTAAAGTTAAAACATTGGAAATAGGTTTGTTTATAAGCTTTTGAAAATTCTTTTCTGAAGATTTCCAAGAAAAATTTGGACTTCTAACAGCCCAAACAAAAACTCTTTTTTTCTCAAAAAAGCCCTTATAAAATCTAAATTCATGATTTCTAAAAATCTCTTTGATTATTTTTACTTCAGTTAAATTTTGCATTTGGCCTACTGTTTAAAAAATCTTTTCCAGACATGGGTTTTCTTCCATCAGGAACAACACATCCAATTACCAAAACCCCTTTTGCAGTTCCCACAACCAAAGAATCCCCTTCGATATCCACACTTCCAGGCATAAGTTCAAAATCATTTGAAAAAGAACTGTCTTTAAAAATAACCCAACCATCATCATGTCTACATCTTGCCCCTGGAGAGGGGTCTAAAGCTTTTATGATGTTGTTTAGACTTTCAGCGGTTTTCATAAAATCAAGAACCCTGTCTTCTTTGCCAATCCTGTCTGCCCATGTGGCTTTTCCGATCTGTTTTTTGAATTTCAACTCCGATTTAAAAATAGATTCCCAATTTTTAACTAAAAGATTCGAACCAACAATAGAAATTTTATTTTTTACAGAACTGTAATTATCTTTTTGATTTTTGTAATCAACATCGACACTTCCTTGAAAAGCGATGGGACCAGCATCTAATTCTTCAACTAACCTCATCCAAGAAACTCCAATTTTCTTATCTCCTGAAATCATGGCTCTTTGAATTGGTGAAGATCCACGGTATTTTGGGAGAA
>CAYFJE010000003.1:0-36188 GCA_964343345.1 uncultured bacterium | reverse complement strand
TTTCTATTGCATCTTTAGGAGTAGTGACTCTTTTCTGATCATCTAAAAAATCCCCAGAAAATCTTACCCCTGGGACCCATAGGGAACAATCGGGAAAACTTGATTTGATAAACTCTACTTCAGAACCTGAAGAAACAAAATTTTTCAAACCAGAATCCCAACTCCAAGAAAGCATTTGACTAAAAGAGTCTTTGATTGACTTTCCAGAAAAAGATTCCCAATTTCCAGAAGATATACTTGTCAAAACACCTACACCAATCGGATCTACAACATCTCGACCACCGTCAACAGCTGCCTGAACCATTTCTTTCCCTCCAGACATATGTATGGTTATGAAATCAACATCTCTTTTTGACAAGGATTCAAATGCTAAAAAAACTGTATTTGGAATATCGTGCAATTTAAGATCAAGGAAAACCATTCTTTCTTTTTCTTTTATATAGTCAATAACACCTGGCCAACTATTAAAAAGAACAGGTCCAACCTTGAAACAAGCAACCCAATCAGAAAAAAAATCAATCCATTCTTTTGCTTTTTTTTCTGAGCCTGTATCTAAAGCTAATGCAATTGGTAGATTTTTTTGAACCATTTAAACAGCTGCTCCAAAAACATTTTTTATTCCACCTCTTTTTTTGATTTCCTTTTCAAGCTCTAAAGGAAAACTCACAGCTTCATGAGGGTTTGAAAAAAACAAAGCACCTATTTGAAGCCATTTTGCACCACTCATTATGTACGAAAGAGCACTGTTCAAATCCATAATTCCACCAGAAGCAAAAATATCGCATTCAAACTCTCTATAAACCATATGACAATGTCTTAATGTTATGGGCTTTATGGCAGGCCCAGAAAGACCTCCGTACTCAAAACCTAAAATAGGTTTCTTTTTTTCTACATCAATAGCCATCGCAGGGTATGTATTCGCAATAGTGATTGCGTCTGCGCCAGCATCAAGAGATGCCTCGGCATATGGCCTCATATCAGGAACCAATGGAGTAAGTTTCGCTATAACTGGCTTGCTTGTCTCTTTTTTAACAGAACTTACAACACTCTTTATTACATTAACATCTGTTCCAAACTCTAAACTTCCGCCATGAATGTTCGGACAAGAAAGGTTTATTTCGTAACCCCAGTAAGAATCTTTCGAAAACTCAATAAGTTTTCTTGTCAACTCCCCATAACCCTCAATGGACCATCCGGAAAGATTTGCTATTACAGGAATGTTCAATGTTTTAAGACCTGGTAAAACACCTAAAGAAAATTTTTTAGCGCCAGGGTTTGCTAATCCTATCGAATTTATCACCCCACAATCAGTTTCGGCAAGCCTATGTGAAGGGTTCCCTTTCCTCTCCTCTAAACTCAAACCTTTAGTCAAAACCCCAGCCCAATTTGAAGGATCGAAACCTGGATAATCATCAAATTTATATAGATAGCCGGAAGCTATAAGGCAAGTGCGATTCAAATTAATCAATTTTATGTACCATAGTGATTGTATTTTATTTTTTTTGTTCTATAATTGCTTGGTTATCTCATAAGAGATAAATAAAATGATGATTAAAAAACTTACTTTATTTTCTTTAATAATTTCTCTTTCCATTTCTTCTTGTAGTTCAGGAGGCTCGACTCCAGAAAATAACGAAGCGATTAACTCAAGCGATGGAAGCCAAGTCATTATGTCTTTTGACCAAAACACACAAAACGTTCAAGGAACTTTATCAGTCACAGTGGAATACGATGCATCTGTAATAATCCCAAATGGAACATCTCCTGTTCTAAAAGTTGACCAACTTCCTTGGACCACTCTTGAAACATGCTCTTCGAATTTGAATGTTTTTTGTACTCCAAATAATGAACTCAACACAAACAACTTGCCAAATGGAGAACATGAAATAGCTGTTATTCTGACACTTGATGACCAGTCCTCAATAATAGATCTTGAAGATATTTCCGTAAACAATCTATCTCCAACTGCTGATTTGCAAATAACATCACCAACAACAAACGAAGTCGTTAAAGGAAATGTTTCTATTCAAATTTCTTATCCTCAAGAACTAGGAACAGCAGATTCCATAATTTATCAAATAGACAGCACTCTTTTACCATCATGTGACGATGATGTTTTTTGCATTTGGGATTCCACTGGCTCAGAACCAGGAATACATATTGTTAAAGTTCAAGGTGTGTTTACAAATAACACAACAACACACACTGTTATGTCAAGTGTTCCTGTAGTAATTGAATCAGCTTCAATATCTGACGACTTAATACCGCCAACGGTAAACTGGCTTAACCCTTCATCTGTAAATGAACAAATATCAGGAACCGTTTCTCTTCAAATAGAGGCTACTGATAATGTTGGAGTTAACTCAGTCACCTTTATGTCTAGAGTTCCTGGAGAGAACCCTCAGGTAATTGGAGATGGTGTAAGAGAATTTGGAGACATATGGACAATCCAAGTTGACACAACAGAAACTCCTGACAATGTTTACGAACTAATTGCTATAGCTACAGATTTGTCAAATAACCCAAGGATGGAGCCTCTTCAAATTGTTGTTTCAAATTCAACAGGAACAGGTACTCCAAACATAGATGAACCTTGTGTAAGAATAATAAACCCTGTTTTACAAGAAGTAAATTTTGGAAATTCAACGTTCTACTGGGTTCCAACAGTTTCAAATACTGTTTCAATTCTTTCAAAATCTCCGGTTGTCTCAGTTCCGGAATCTCTTTATCAAGATTGTGGAACAAATGTCGAAATTGATAAAATTGAATATTATCTCGATGGAGTTCTTCTCGGTCAAAGTTCAGCCGGAGAAGAAAGTTCTTGGGTTTTCTACTGGCCAACAACACTTCTTAATAATGGCCTTTACAACTTGACAGCCATAGCTTATGACACAGAAGGAAACCCATCAGCAACCCCAATATGTGGTGGAACTTTCGGAAGTGCTGGAGAACCAGATGACTACTTCGCTTGTATAAAAGTAAGAGTCGATAATGGAACCGGAGACTTTATTCCACCTGATGTAACAATATTAGGAAAACTCTCTGATGACGGAACTTCAATTGAGCCATTAGCTGGAGCACAGATAGCAGGAAATCCAACCATAGTTGCACAAGCAACTGATAATGTAGGGATACAAAAAGTTGAATTTATTGCAAACGGAGTTGTTATAGATGGATGTACTGATACCAATCTCAGCGATGGGCCAGATTTGGATGCAGATGGTTCTCCAGACCCAGGTCTTGCTGTATGTCTCTGGGATACTACTTTCGAAAATGAAGGAGCAAAGGATCTTATAGCAAAAGCAACTGACACAAGCGGAAACACAGATTTCTCCGATGTCGTTTCGGTTATCTTAGTTGATGCAGTTCCACCAACATTGACAATGAGAGAATGTGTTCCCGCAGATGGATTTTTGACATGTTATGCGGGAGAGTATCAGTTCCTTAATCCAACAGCTTTCTCAATTGGATATCAAGCTGATGGAATTGACAATAATGCTCCACCACAATTGATAACATGGCAATGGCTTATGGGTGATGAAGCAAGTCCTGGTGATGGACCAACAAATCAAACTGGAACTCACACTTACACAACACTAGATCCTGCAGCACCGAATTTCTTGGTTGAAGTTGCAATAGTCAATGAAGCTGGATTACAAGATAATGAACTTGATGATGGTAGTAAGTCATTCTTTGTCGTATATGCTCCGAGGGAAATTTGGCCTTTATCAAATGCTCAAGAAAGCCTCGATTGTGAATTAGACTGGCCTAGCACTGCTGATGAAGCAACACCAGACTGCCCAACTGGGAACACTCTTTTTGCTACTGCAGGTGCTCCTATTGTTATAAGAAATGTACATACAGCTTTACAAAGAACGGTTTCTGATGACAAGTTTAGAGGTCAGGTTATAGTGATGCAGTTCTTCATAAAGGACGAAACAACTGCAATAAACGACATGAACAACCATATACTTCCTTACTTTGAAGGAAATGGATTCCCTGCTTCAAGTGTGGAAATTATTTCTATAGGACTTGGAAAAGACCCTGTAACTGGAAACGATTCGTTCATTTCTGTTGAAGATCTCGCAGACTGGCACCTTTCAAATGGCTACAACTGGACTTTCGTATGGGATGAAGATAACATCCTTATGGATCAATACACCAGTTACTTTGAAGGTTCAGGATGGGCTGGAGGTGTTGCACCTAGATATCTAATCATGGATAGAAACCATTTTGTAAGACTCTCAGACCAAGGATCTCTTGACGAAATAACAGGAGCTGGAGGAACATTGGGTGAAATGCTTGAAACGCTATGGCCATGTTTTGGTAACCCAACCTGTATCCCTAAACTGGATTAAAAAGAAAACCAGATAATATCTGTGTTCATGGTTCATGGACACTAGGCTTGTATCTTGAAAGTACCGTTAATCTCTGTTGATGAAACTGTCAATCAAGGAATGGAAATGATGAACACCCTTTTCCATTTTTGGTGAAAATCTTCCATGTTCGTAAAATCTTGAAAGGACCCCTTTCTGGACACTCTCAACAATCTCTTCGTCTTCAAGTTCAACTTTTTCTAAACTAGCACCGGCTCCTAAATCTAATTTTGATTCATCCCAAACATATGACTTGAATTGAACTTTTGTTCTTCCAACCGAAACTGGCTTTACGATATTTAACGATAGTCCCCAAGGATAGAAATTCAACATGGTGTTAGGAAACAGCCAAAAATAATAAGCTGCAATTTTCTTTCCGTAATCAATAGAATCTTTTGGCAACTCAAAACAATCCTTTTTATCTTTCCCGACTCCAACTTGAAGACTTGAATAACTGAATATATCGATATGGTATTCTTGATGCTTAAGAACTGCAGAAAGCCCCTTATGAACAAAAGGGCAATGAAAACATTCAAGATAATTGTCACAATACAAAGCCCAATTTGCATCAACTGTATATTCTTTTGACAAATCTTCCCGATAAACAAAATCCTCTATCGGCATCCAACCCACTCTTTCTTCAACATCTTTTATCAAATCGCCAAAAGAAAAAGAAGGGTCAATTGAGGTGAAAACAAACTGTCTCCATTTCTCAGATGGTATCTTCGTAAGATCATCTCTCCTTGAAGGAAAATCTTCCATCCCTTTTGTCTCAGGCATCGATAAAAACTTTCCGCATGAATCGAACCTTCTTCCATGGTACTTGCAAAATATTGATTTCCCAACATTACAAGGCTCATTCATAAGAATATTTCCCCTGTGAGTACAAACATTTGAAAAACAATCTATATTCTTGTTTTTTACAAGAAAAAGTGGCTCTTTGATGAAGTCATCTAAAAACCTAAATGGAAAAGCATCTTTCTCAGACTTTAAATTTGATTCATGGGTGACGAATTGCCAACTTTTCTCAAAAATCTTTTCTCTTGCTACAGAAAAAAGGCTTTCAGAAGAATAGAAAGAACCTGGAAGGGTTGAAGCCTTTGCTATATCTTTGTCTACATGTTTCATAAAGGCAACTGTCCTGGTGGAGACTGCGGGATTCGAACCCGCCACCTCCTGCTTGCAAAGCAGGCGCTCTACCGAATGAGCTAAGTCCCCTTTAACGGCTAATGATGGATTCTAACCAATCTTCGAACCATCTTCTACCTCTTCCTGCTTCAGTCCTTTCAGGGTGCCACTGTACAGCATTCCATAAACTATCAAAACTAATAAAGGCCTCTATCAAACCATCTTCAGAATATGCAGTGGGAAAAAGACCATCGCCTAATGTTTTAATGCCTTGGTGATGATGACTTGTTACATGAAGGCTTCCTTGTTTCGTGTTGACAACATGTATAACATCAGAACCTTCTTTTTTTTCACCTCCCCTATGTTTATTTAATTCAAAATTCCCATTTTCGATATCTGGCCATAATGTTCCACCTAAAAATACATTCATGACTTGAAAACCTCTACACACACCCAAAACAGGAATGCTCTTTTCGATTGCAAGATGAAGCAAATCGAATTCCAACCTATCCCTATCCTCTTTCACCCCTGCAATCTGCTTTTCAGGATTACTGCATGTATAAGCATTTGTTCCAATTCCCAAGTCACCGCCTCCACTCAAAACAAGGAAAGGAGGATCTTTGATGTCTTCGCTGCTTTTAACTCTGCAAGCCTTGAAACCGGATTCCTCAAGCCATTTAGCGTATTTGGGCAAATACCTGTCAGCTGAAAGGGTGATTGGAATATCTATCATTTACTGTCTTTTGTTTCTTTTTTGGGAGGGCTTTTCTTTTTCGAGGAACCTTTCCTGTTGTCGCTGACATAAAATCCACCACCCTTGAAAACAACCCCCATTCTTTTTGTGAACTGTTTTTCCCAATTTGAAGAATCACAATCGTCGCATTTCTTGTCAATCTTTCGGTTGCCTGAAACCATGAATTCCTGAACACGACCACAAGTTCTGCATTTGAAATTGAAAAGAGGCATTATTTTTTATGTATTTTAATATTGAAATCTCTTGATTTTTTTTTCATACTTAAATCAAATCCTTATCTTCATCAAGGAGGTCAAAACCATAATCCATGTATTTCACAATCGCACCCTTCTTACCCTTCTCATGTTTTTCCTTATTGATAAGCTCCTTCATGATTGAAACGAATTTCTTCATCTCTCTTCTCAGCTTCTTTTCCCTTCTTCTCATTTTCAAGACAATCTCGACACCAGCAAGATTTACACCCATGTCCCTTGTCAATGTCATAATTGCCTTGATATCATCAACATCAGAATCAGTGTACATTCTCGCCCTTCCTTTTCTTTTTGGAATTATCAATCCCTTAACCTCGTAATTCCTCAACGTCTGTGGATGAATATTCAACAACTCAGCAACAACACTTATCGGATAAAGCAAATCACTCATCTAGGCCTCCTGAATCTATCCTTTACCTTTGGCAAAAGAGAATTCAGTTTCTCTACAAGTATTTTAATGTTGTTTCCAAACCTACCAATAGGATTAGCTCTCAGCCTCACCTTCAAATCACCTCTTCCATTCCCTCTAAGCCTAGGAAAACCCTCTCCTTTGATCTTAACAATATCACCATCCCTTGATCCTTTTGGTACTTTCAAATTGATCTTTCTCTTTCCAGGAAGAACAACATCCAAATCAATGCCTAAGAAAAGCTCAGGCATAGTTAATACTGCATCAACAATCAAATCATCCTCTTCCCTGATGAAAAGACGATCGCTTCTCACATTCACAGCAATGTAAAGATCGCCATTTGAACCACCTTTGATTCCAGCATGTCCTTTTTGGCTATATCTAATCTTGCTTCCTTCCCTTATCCCAGCTGGAATTTTGATTGATATCCTTTCATTTTCAGGAATCCTTCCTTGACCCCTACAAGAAAGGCATGAATCATGTATACGTCCCGAACCTTGACAGTTTCCACATGGGCTTTGAACCCTCATGAACCCCATACTCCTTGTTATATTTCCAGTTCCCTTACAGGTGTTGCATGTTCTCGGTGTCGTATTTGCCTTGATTCCTGATCCAGTACATTTTTCACATCTTTTGTATTTTTTAATTTTTACATCTTCTTTTATGCCAGATTCGATATCCTCAAAAGACAAACTCTTGTTTAACACTATATCTTCACCTCTTCTGCCCGGGCTTCTTCTCCTTGACTGCCCTCTTCCAGAAAAACCACCGCCAAAAAAAGTATCAAATATATCATCGAGTCCAAGATTTGAAAACATGTCTCCAAAATCTTCCATATTAACCCCTGCCTGCGAAGCAGGTCCACCAGGCTGGAATGCGGCCATGCCGTATCTGTCATAAAGATCTTTCTTCTTAGGATCTGAAAGTATTTGATAAGCCTGTGATATCTTCTTGAATCTTTCTTCAGCTTCAGAATCACCAGGATTTACATCTGGATGATGTTTCCTAGCAAGATTTCTATAAGCTTTCTTGAGTTCTTTTTCAGAAGCATTTTTAGAAACACCTAACCTTTCGTAAAGATTATCACTATTTATTTTTGTCAACTTGCCTTTCCTTTTTCAAGCTCAACCATTGCTGGTCTTAGGATTCTTCCATCTATAACATATCCTTTTCTCAGAACTTTTAATATTTTCTTTCCTTTTCCCTTAACAGCCTTGTGCAAAGCAGGATCAAATCTAACCGAATCAACTTCTTCAACACCCAAGGTCTTCAATCTATTCAAAAGTTCATCCCTTATCATTTCAAGCCCTTCTTTATCTTTTGAAAATTCTAGAGCACGTTCCAAAGATTCGACTGAGTCAACTAAAGCAAGAGCACCTTCAGTTTTCCCTTTTCTTAAACTTTCTTGAATTTGGATTTCTTTTCTCCTAGCAAAATTTTCTTCTTCTGCTTTGACTGAAATATATTTTTTTTGAGCATCTTTCGCCAAGCCGAGAGCCCAAGCAAGAGCCTCGTCGGTTTTTGCTTTCTTGATCCATTTGTTGATCAAGATTTGAGGTTTTTTAAGATTATCCTTCACCTTCTATAACTTCCTCACCGGAATCATCGTTACTTTCTTCTGCCATACCTTCAGTTTGAGCTGGGTCAGGTGCAATAGTTTGACCAAAAGTAACTCCAGCTTTTTGCAAATCTTCAAGAGCTGTTTTTTTCGTCTCTATATCCTCTAAGCTTAAAGCCGATTTTGCACTTTGTATAGCCTCTTCGAGAGTCTTTACAGAATCTTCAGAAGCTTTTTCTTTGTTTTCTTCAAGAATCGTTTCTGTTTGCCAGATTGTTGAGTCCAAATTATTATGAACTTCAACAGACTCTTTTTTCTTTTTGTCTTCCTCTGCATGTTTTTCAGCATCTTCAATTTTCTTCTTTACATCATCTTCTGTTAAAGAAGTAGAACCTGTAATTTGTATTTTTTGAGACTTCCCTGTCTTTTTATCTGTAGCTTCTACATTCAAAAGACCATTTGCATCAATTTTGAAAGAAACTTCAATTTGTGGAATACCTCTTCTCTCTTTCGGGATATCGATTAATTGAAAATTTCCAAGTATTACATTGTCATTAGCCATTTTTCTCTCGCCTTGAAGAACCTTTATGTCGACTCTGTCTTGATTATCGGCTGCTGTTGAGAATATTTCCTTATGTTCTGTTGGAACAGGAGAATTCCTCTTAATCATCGTTGTCATAACACCACCTAAAGTTTCCAATCCAAGACTTAAAGGGGTAACATCAATTAAAAGAATTTTCTTTTCATCTTCGAATTCTTCCCCGCCAAGAACACCTCCCTGAATTGCTGCACCAGAAGCAACAACCTCATCAGGATTAACACTTTTTTCAGGATTTTTCCCAAATATTTTTTTACACAACTCCTGAACCTTCGGAATCCTTGTTGAACCTCCAACAAGAATAACCTTGTCAATTTCAGATGAAGAAACACCTGCGTCCTTCATTGCGTTTTCACAAGGCTTTACTAATCTTTTCATAACAACATCAGAAATTTTTTCAAATTCCGCTCTTGTTAATGTTGCTTTTAAATGAAGTCCTTCGTGCAGATAAGGCAAATTGATCTGACTTGCTGGGACAGAACTTAAATCTTTTTTCGATTTTTCTGCAGCCTCGATCACCCTTGCCCAAGCTGTTGAATCTTTCCTTAAATCAATCTTGTGTTCGCTGTAAAATTTATCTGCTATCCAGTCTGCAACAAGATCGTCAATATCAGCTCCCCCGAGTTTCGTATGTCCGTTTGTTGCTTTTACCTCAAACACACCGTCTCCTATTTCAAGAACAGTTATATCAAAAGTTCCTCCACCGAAATCGAAAACTGCGATTGTTTGATCCTCTTCAAATTTGTCCAAACCATAAGAAAGAGCAGCTGCAGTAGGTTCATTAATGATTCTTTCTACATCAAGACCTGCTATTTCAGCAGCTTGTTTTGTTGCCTTTCTTTGAGCGTCATTGAAATATGCTGGAACAGTTATAACTGCCTTCTTGACTTCAGAACCTAAATAACTAGAAGCATCTGTTTTCAATTTCATTAAAACCTTTGCTGAAATGTCTTGTGGTGTCAATTCTGTTCCATCAACCATGAATTTTTTTGAACTCCCTATACTTCTTTTTGCATTTGCAAATGTCCTATCAGGAGCTATCGTCATTGCAGAAACTGCCTGATCTCCTACCAAAATCTCACCGTCCTCTTGAAAAGAAACAACAGAAGGTGTGACCCTTCCTCCTTCAGCATTTGGAATGATTTCAGATCTCCCATTTTGAAATACAGCCATACAAGAATTGGTTGTTCCTAAATCTATACCTATAATTTTTGTCATATTTTTTCCTCCTAATTTCTAAATAAATACAAATAAAACAATGCAATTATACATAATTAGTCTTAATTTGTCAATTTAATTTAGTCTATTCTTATAAATTGAATTAAGTCTTTATTTATAAATACAGAAAAAAAAATGATTCTTTTTACTTTTCATTAAAATTAAAAGATGAGAAAATTGTTTGTTTTTGTATTTACAGCTTTTTTAGTATTTCTCTCTTTTCTTTCAGATTCAAAAAATGAAAGAAAAGAATATATAAAATACGATCAGAAAAACATCTACTCTGAACCTTTTTCAATAAAAATCAAAATCAAAGAAAGTATGGATTTGAAAGTAATCAAAGATCGTCAAAAAATATTTGATGGAATCGTCGAAAAAGAAAAAGAAATCAATTTAAAAATTAAAGAATTTATTATTTTGAGAACAAATGATTTTGATGAAATCTCAATTTACTGGTTAGATGCAAATCAAAACTGGCAACATGTAGTAACTCCAGAATATCCTTTTCGTTTAACTCTTACACGTAGCGGGGGTAAAATCATTTCGTTTATAGATAAAGGGAGTATTCAAGAATGAAAAAAACACTATTATTGTTATCGATATTAATAAACTGCATAACACTCAGAGCAGTAGACGTTACAGAAATAAATTTCCCAGATGCAAAAAACCTTGAAAAAGAATGGCTTTCAAGTGTGTTTGGAATAGATGTTGGTGACGAATTTTCAACATCTGCAATAGATCAAGGCCTTGAAAGACTGTATTCGTCTGGTTTTTTCATAGAAACTCCTACTGCGGAAACTACTACAAATGAAGGTGATATTGTTATTAATGTTAGATTTAATGAGTTTCCAATACTTGAATCAATAGTTTTGAAAGGTATAAATTGGCTAGATCCCTTAGATGTCCTAAATGCCATTACAGTGAAAGAAGGTTTTATCCTTAACAGAAACGAACTTATGGAGAGCTACACCATCATAAGATCTAAATATGCCGAAAAAGGATTCCCCTGGATTTTCAATGAATCGGAAACACTTGACTTAGAAAACAAAACCTTAATAATAAACTTCGTAGAACCTATTTTCAATGATGTAATCTTTGAGGGTCTCGTCGAAACAAACGAAAATGCCTTAAAAAGGTTTCTATGGATGGAGAAAGGAGATCCGATAACTTATGAAACAATTCAACTAGAAATAAAAGACCTTTATGCGACAAAACTTTTTTCAGCAATTCCTGAAGTAAGAATAAATCCTCCAAAAGACGATTCTCAACTACCCTACTTTGATATTGTTTACTCTTTAAAAGAGGCAGATAAAACTGGAAACCTCTTATTCGGAGCTTTTTATGGAGACCAGTCTGGATTGGGTGGTTATGTTAGTTATAGAGAAGAAAACTTTAGAGGAAATGCTGTAAGCTTAGGAACGATGCTCTCTTATGGAGAAAGAGGGAGTTCCTATGATGTATCTTATTCAGATGACAGTTATAAAGATACAAGACTTTCCTTAACTTCGAGGGTTTTTGATACAAATAGATCAATAATCTTCTATGAAGAAAACACAGATCCCAATTACAACTTTGCAAGCAGCGGAGGAGAGTTTTCATTCGGGAAAAGAATAGACAGAATGAGAAGGTTGAGTTTCAAACTTCATTCAAGTGAAAACGACTATAGTCTAGATTCTGGAGATGACATCTGTACTTCAAATGGGGTTAGTGGCCCTGATTGTGATGACCTTTTAGCAGAAAAAGGTATATTAGCAGGTGAATTAAACAGCATAACCATTGGATACAAAAAAGACACGAGGTTCAATCCTTTTGATCCAACACAAGATGGGATATATTGGGATCTTTCCTTAGAGCATGGTTTTGCTTCTGAAGACTTTTCTTACACGAAATACTCATACGACATTAGAAAATACAAACAACTCAAGAACCCTGAATTCCTCTTAGCAGGAAGATACAAAATTGGAATGATAGAAGGAGATTCCCCTTCAACAAGGCGATTTTGGACTGGTGGAACCTCTTCTGTAAGAGGGTATGACCTAGGAGAGAGCAAAGGTAATTACCAATCCTTGATGAATCTTGAACTTAGATGGCATCCCGAAGATACCCCTTGGTCAGCAGTTGCATTTGCTGATTATGGATCCTCATCAAATGATTCTGAAAGTCTTTCTTTCGAAAATGCATTAACAAGCTATGGTTTAGGAATAAGGTTTAGTATTGGTTTTTTTGGAATTGCTCCTGTTCGATTTGATTTGGCTTTTTCTCCTGATTTAGATGATACAAAATTTCACTTTTCTATAGGACAAATGTTTTAATGGCCTGGAGCCTAAAAGAACTTGCAAAAATATCTAATGGTATTTTGGTTGGAAGCAAAGATTCAGTAATTTTTGGTTTATGTTCTTCTGAAAAACCCATAAAAGATTTTTTAGCATTTTCTTTAACAAAAAAAACATCAAAAGAACTAGAAAGAAATAACTGCTACATAATTTCAAAAGACAAACCTTACAAAGGAATTCAGCATCCAGACCCAAAAACGATATTTGCAAAAATAATGAAAGAAATTGAACCCAAGTTCAAAAAATCAGATCTTCTAATAAGTGAAAAATCTCATATAAGCGATTCAGCTAAAATAGGTCGAAACAGCAGGATTGGACCATTTGTATTTATTGGAGAAAATGTTGAAATTCAAGAAAATGTTGAAATTCATGCATTTTCTTTTGTTGGAAATAACTCAAAAATTAGTCGAGAATCCTGCTTGATGCCTCATTCAATAATTATGGATAACTGTAACATCGGCAAAAAAACACTCATAGGGCCTGGCAGCATCATAGGAAATGCAGGATTCAACATACACAAGAATAAAAATGGGATGTTTAGAATGCCTCACATTGGAGGGGCGAAAATCGGGAACAATGTGACAATTGGAGCACTAAACACAATTGATGCTGGACTTATAGATTCAACAGAAGTTGATGACAATGTAAAAACTGACTCTCAAGTTCATATAGCTCATAATGTTGAACTTGGAAAAAACTCTTTGATAGCTGCAAAAAGCGGAATAGCAGGAAGTTCTAAAATAGGAAAAAATTTCAAAGCTGGAGGAAGAGTTGGAGTCTCGGATCATACAAAAATAGGAGAAAATGTGACTGTTGGTGTTGGGAGCATGGTCATATCGGATGTAAAAGACAATGAAACAGTTCTTGGGTATCCAGCAAGAGCGAAAAAAATAACCCTTGCAATATGGGCTTCTTTGAAAAAAATTCCTGAATGGATGAAAAGAAAAAAATGATTCACCCTAAAGCAATAATTCATAAAAAAGCAACAATAAAAAATGATGTTGAAATAGGCCCTGGATCTTTGATAGACGAAAATGTCATCATAGAAGAAGGTTCCGTTATTGAAGACAATGTGAGAATTAAAGGAAATGTCAAAATAGGGAAAAATGTTCATCTGCATAGGGGGGTGACAATTGATTCTCCACAACATATATCTTTTAAAGATTTTTGCCATTCAACAGTTGTTTCTGACGGCTCGACATTGAGAGAATTTGTAACAGTTCATGGATCAACGACAGAAACACCCACGATCATAGGGAAAAATTGTTACCTTATGGCCTTTTCTCATGTTGGACATGACTCCGAACTTCAAAACAATGTGATATTAACAAATTTTGTTCAACTGGGTGGACATGTCAAAATTGGAGAAAAAGCTGTTATTGGTGGAGGTGTTATGGTTCACCAAAGAATGGAAATTGGAACGAGATCCATGATTGGAGCGATGATCCCTGTTTTGAAATCTGTCCCTCCCTACTCGATGATTGCAGATTTAGGCAGTGGTACAAAAATAGTTAGCATAAACAGAAGAGGAATGTCTGACAGTCTTGATTTAAGAAAAAATGCTGTTGAAGCAATGAAGTTACTAAAAACAAAAACAAACAAAAAAGAACTAGTTGAAGAATTGACAAACTTAAAGAATAACGAAGCATTCATTTTGAAAGATTTTATAAACTCAAATACAAAATATTACAAGTGGAATTAATGAAATTTATCCTTGCTGGAATCGGAAAAATGGGGAAACTACATTACGAACATCTCATGGAAAGAAAAGATGTTGAATTAACTTGTGTGGTTGATGTGGATGAAAAATCTTTATCTTCAATAGATTCAAAAATAAAAAAATTGAAAAATTTTAAAGATTTAAATGAAAACTTTGATGCTGCAATAGTTGCAACTCCTACAAAACACCATAAAGAAATAACAAATTATCTTTTAGAAAAAAACATCAATGTTCTGGTGGAAAAACCGATATCGGACAACATTGAATCTGCAAAAAGCATGGTTGAAACAGCAAAAAAAATGAATAAAGTTTTAATGATTGGGTATATAGAGAGGCACAATCCAATGATAAAAACTTTAATGAAAGAAATAAAAAATGAACAAATTGAATCAATTTACACATCAAGATGGGCCCCAAGACCCAAAAGAATTATGTATGAAGGTGTTGTTTTAGATTCAATGATACATGACATAGATATAGTTCTCCAATTTATAGGAAAAAAAGTGTCAATTGAAGATGCTGTTGGAAACCTGGGAGATGACAAATATCCTGATAATGCTAAAGTTGTTCTTAAAAATGATAAAAATGTATATGCACATCTTTTCGCTGGATGGGAAACGAAAGAAAGACACAGAACACTTCTCCTTTCAACAGAAAAATATATATATTTGGGCAACTACATAAAACAAACTTTGATAAAGATAGATAAAAAAAACAACAAAAAAACCAACATTGAAATCATCAAAAACGAAACGGATGCAATAAATGCACAAATAACAAAATTCAAAGAAAACATCATTAAAAAAAATTTCTATCAAGAAAGCCTTAAATCCTTGGAGATAGTCTTAGATTCAACAAATCAAATAATAAAAAATAACCAAAATGAGTAAAACAGCTGCCCTGATAATAACCTACAATGCTCCAGAAAAAATACTACATGATCTTTTGGAAAGTGTAAAAAAACAAAAGGAAATCGAAAAAATACTCGTTGTAGACAACAACAGTACACAAAAACAAGGATTGAATTATTTAGAAGATGAAGAAATTCAAATTATCAAGATGAAGAAAAACAAAGGTTTTTCAAGCGCAGTAAACACAGGTATGAAATCACTGTCAATGTTTGACTATGTTTTAATTTTGAATTTTGATATCATCCTTAAAAAAGACTCAGTAAAAGAAATGCTTTTAATTTTTGATTCCAAGTCAAAAATTGCTGCAGTAGCTCCTAAAATGTACCTCCATGACTATCCAAACCATTTTGATTCAATAGGAACAATTGTTTATCCAGGATTAGTAGCAGCAAATAGAGGAATCGGACAACCAGACATAGGGCAATTTGATTTTTCTGAACCAGTTTTCGGGTCTTGTTTTGGTTGTACATTAATCTCAACAAAGGCATTTAGAGATGTGGGCAGGTTGTGGGAAGCTTTTTTTCTTTATTACGAAGATGTTGATTGGTGCTGGAGAGCAAGGCTTAAAGGCTGGATGTTTATGACAGCTCCATCAGCAAAAATAATTCATCATCATTCCTTTCTTTTGAAAGAAGAACCATCTACATTTAAATACTATTACATACAAAGCAATCTGCTTCTTTCTATAGTTAGGCTTTTAGAACCAATAAAGTTATTAAAAGAAATATTAAAAAGATCAAAACAACTAATTAACAGATCAAGAACAGAGAAGAGGATGAGAAAAACAACTTTTTTTATCTTTTTGAGATTCTTTAAATTGCTTATTCCAGCATTAAAATCAAGATTCCAAATACAAAAAACAAGAATTGTTAAAGATTCTCTGTTGTTTGCTTTTTCCGAAGGTCATTCCGGCTGTTTTTCAGACACAGAATACAAACCTCTTGAAAACGACCTACCCGAAACACTTGCACTTTATCAAAAGTGGACAACAACATTTTCAGAAAAAGACAAAAGGAAAGCTTATGAATCATCAAAATGAATTTAAAGAGTTGTTAGAAAAAGAAGCCAAATTTTGGGCTCACTTTAATGAAGATGCTCTTCAAAAAGGAATTCCTCATTGGCTCGATCTACAAAATGCAACTCCTATAAAAAGAAGACCCTACAACCCATTTAATGATTGCAGAATTGAAAAAATAATAAGAGGCGATATAAAAAAAGAATTCCTAGAATCTGCAGGAAATCCAAAAGTCAAGAAAGAAAAAAAAGCACTTGATTTTGGTTGTGGAATGGGTTGGCTTTCACTTGAGCTCTCAAGAAAAGGCTTCGAGGTAGATGGTTTTGATCTTGCTGAAAAAAGCATAAAGATTGCAAAAAAATACTCAAAAAAAATGGGTGAAAAAATAAACTATCAAGTTGCAGATTTGAATAATTTCCAATTCAAAGAAAATTTTTATGATGTTGTTGCAGTATGGGATGTCCTTCACCATCTTGTAAATCCTGAAGAAGTCCTAAAAAGATTGAAAAATTCACTAAAACCTGGAGGAAAAATTTTAATACTAGATCATCTTGGATTTGATGAAAAAAATGAAAAAACTGTAAAAATCCTGATGAACATCCTTCCTGCAAAACTATCACATATCATTTATCGATTCAAAAGGAAATTCAAAATCGAGAACAAGAAAAAACAAATTCAAATTATTGAAGACGCTCCTTTTGAGCACTGTTCTGAAAATAAAATACTTCCAGCGATCAAAAAAATATTAAAAGGTTCGAAAATAAAAGAAAGACTTCCTATAGCGATACATTTAGCGCATCATCATGAAGTTCCTGATTTTTTAACAGAATTTATATGGAAACTTGTTAAAAATATTGACAATAAAATGTTGAAAAACGGAGCAAAAGGAGAATACATCTCCGTGATATGGATGAAAGATATAAAATAGTCACAGACTATTTTAAAAAAGGAGATTCAAAATCATGAATATTTACTTATTTTTAGCAACCTTAATCCCAAGTATTACTGTTGACTTGGTACAAGAAGAAAAACAAATTTTTACTAACTACAGGCCTCAAAGATTTGAATTAAACGATACTCCTTCAGAAGAACTTACAGCAGAGCCATCATATGTTTTCAAGCCAATGTATGCAACACTGAAATTAGGACAGGATCCTAGAAATGCCCCAACTGCTATAAAAACTTGCTCAGAAAATCCAGATTTTGAAAAAATAAAAGAATTATTAAATTCAAATATTGCAGACATAGAAAAAGAAAAAGAAAAAGAAGATAAAGATTTTGAAAAAAAACTAAAAGTCTCTGAAGATAAAAAAGAACCAAAAACAAATCAGAAAAAACTATCAAAACTAGAACCAGAAAAAACTGAAGAACCGGAAAAAAAAGAACCAAAAACAAATCAGAAAAAACTATCAAAACTAGAACCAGAAAAAACTGAAGAACCGGAAAAAAAAGAACCAAAAACCTCTGAAAGGTCTGATTTAATCCAATCTTTGATGAATTGCAGAGACGAAAATAAAAACTCTGAAGAAGACAACAGCATAACAATTGTGCTTGACTCAGACATTTTTCACTCTTCGGATTCTGATACAGTGAAAAACATGTGTTTCGAAAAAATACAACCAACACTTGTAGACGAAGATACAGCAATGGCAACAATTAGAGAATTAAATAAAAATCTAGATGCAGAAGAAGATGAAGAAAAAACAAAAGAAATTCAAAAAATTATTGATTGCAGAAAAGAGAATGCAACAGATTTTAATAATGAATGGTTTAATGAATTTGAATCAAAAATCTACATTGATTCAAATAATGACAATGACCTAACTAACGATGGTGACGGTTCATGGGTTTCAAGATCTTCAAGAACATTCAATACGGAATCGGAAATCAACCTTGAATACAGAGGGTTAGATGAAATTTTTTCCTACAAAATTAAATGCTATAAATTAAACACTGTAGTAAAAGGTAAAGACTCTGTTCTATGTTACCGCTGGAACAACAAATCAGGAACAGTAAACTGGAATAATGAAGAATACAAAATAGCCTTAGCTGACGAAAACACAGATGGTCTTTTTAATGATTTGAACAACATAGCATTATCTATAGACAGAGACCAAGATGGAAAAATGAATGGATCTACATCTTCAGCTGAAGGATATAAAGGAAATCAACTTTTTGAATTTGGAGGAATGTCTTGGGTAGTAGATTCAATAAATGCAAGTGGAACAAAAATAACTTTAAAAGAATCTGAAAAAGAAGCTCCTCATAAACCTTACCTTACTCCAGGAAACAAATCTCCAAACTTCTCGTTTGTTTCTCATAGCGGCAAAAAAATATCACTTGAGAAACTAAAAGGAAAAGTTGTTCTTATTGATTTTTGGGCAACATGGTGTGGTCCTTGTATAAAAATGGCTCCAGAAATACAACAACTTTATGATGAACTTGAAGGACCAAATTTCGTAATGCTTGGAATCAGCCTTGACTCAGATGAAGAAAAATTAAATAAATATCTTGAAGATAACCCTGAAATGAAATGGGAAGAACATTTTGATGGGAAAGGTTGGGATAATGAAATATCAGATCTTTTCAGGGTCAATAGCATACCAACAATGTATCTATTGGATCAAGATGGAATGATAGTTAAACAAAAAGCTTATCCTAGTTTATCAATTAAAGAAGATGTTGAAAAGCTTTTGGAAGAATATAGAAAAAAGAAAAAGCTCAAAAATGGTTTCTTGTTTTAGAATCGTCTTTTATGCCGAATAACTTCAGAAAAGGCGATCTGGTAAAACTAGAGTCCGGAGACAAGGGAACGATAGAAAATTGGAGAATCCATTTAGATGGTGCAAAATGGTTCTTTTATTACACAGTAACGACGTCCTCTGGAACAACTGAAGTAAGAGAAGATGTGATAAGTCTTCCCGCTGAACTTCTTGAAGAAAGATTAAAAGAAGAAGAAGAGCAGAAAAAGGAAAAATTCAGAAGTGAAAAATACAATGCAACAGTTGTAAGCATTAAGAACACACATGAAGATTTAGCTGTATTTAGGGTTGAACCTGATGGAGAAAAAGCAACTTATGAACCTGGACAGTATACGACTCTTGGCCTTTACAGTTTTGAAGGCAGGCTTGAAGGAACACAAAAAGAAGAACCAACTCCAGAGTTTGATGCATTTGTACAAAGAGCTTACTCAATATCCCACAGAATACTCGACGATGAAACTGGAGAGTTAGTTGAAGCTGGGAATGATGACTTTTTTGAATTTTACATAGTCTTAGTCAGAGATAACGGAGAAGGCAATCCAGCACCTGGCTTGACTCCAAGGCTTTTTGAAATGAAAGAAGGAAGTCGAATACACATAGGAAAAAAAGCAGTGGGACACTACACACTACATCATGTAAACGATTCAACAAAAACAATCGTGTTAGGAGGAACAGGTACTGGGGAGGCTCCTCATATGGCAATGATTGCAAAACTTCTTTCAAACGATTACAAAGGGGACATAGTCTGTTTAGAGGTTTGCAGGTCTAGTGCAGATTTTGGTTATTTCGAAACACATAAAAAACTAATGAAAGAATATCCAAATTACAAATATGTTGGATTAGCAACAAGAGATCCTGATGTAAAAGAAAAAGTTTATATTCAAGATTACATATCAAAAGGAATGCTTGATGACCTTCTTGGATACAAACCTGAACCAGAATCCTCACAGTGGTATTTCTGTGGAAATCCAAAAATGTTGGGAGTCCCACAAAAAAACAAAGAAACAGGAGAAGAGAGCTATCCAAAACCGTTAGGTGTAATAGAAGTGCTTGAAGGAATGGGGCATAAAGCTGATCGAGGTGTCAAGAACCCTGGAAACATTCACTACGAAGAATATTGGTGATTTAAGTTAAAATTAACTCAGGAGGCATAATTATGAAAAAAATTTTTATAAAAATATCTTTAACACTCGCAATCTTTTTTTCTTCCCAAACTCTTAATGCAAATGAATTAGTTTTTGCAACTTCTGTTGGAGATGAAACTGCCACCGTTTCATGGTTGAATTTTGAAATATCTGAAAAAACTGTTTTGAATTTTTCAACACTTGACGATAGTTTCGATTCACATGAATACAAAAATACATCTTTTGATTTTACATACATGTACTCTGAATCTTTAGGTTTAAAGTTTGGAAGTTGGTCCCCTGAATTTGACACAACAAAAGAAGATGCAATAACAATTGGAACTATCTGGAATTCAGGTAATTTATTTTTAGGACTTGATTATTACACTGGCGATAATATCGATGGAACTGCTTTTAATGCACAATACATTGCTCCTATTTCTGAGAAAAACTCCATGTGGTTTTGGCATGGACAAGGTTGGGAAGATGGAAGCGGAAATGGAAGTTTCATTGTCCCTGACACAACAATGATTGGATGGGATTATTTCTATTCAGACTCAACAACCATTTCTTTTGTTTGGAGAAGCATTGATTTCAATGTTGCAACAGCTTCAACAAATGCACCTTGGATTGGTTTCAATTTCTCATTTTAATGATTCTTGTTTGAAAAAAAAACTCAAGACAAACTGTGATCTTGGAGAATGTCTAAACCCTAATCCCGATAAAACAATCATGGCGCTTATCGATATGGCAAATATCGCATGTGGAGGCCATGCTGGAAACGAATCTAGCATGAAAAAAACAATAAATCTAGCAATTAAAAACAATGTAAAAATTGGAATTCATCCTAGTTATATAGATAAAAAAAACTTCGGAAGAGTAAGCCATAACATTGATGAAAAAAAACTTTTTGATGATTTGTATAAACAAGTCAAGACCTTTCAAGAAACATGCCTCAAAAATAATGCAAATCTTGAATACATTAAACCTCATGGGGCACTTTATCACGATATGATGCATAAAAAAAGTGTCCTAAAAACAATTTTAAAAGTTATAAAAAAAACAAATAAAAGCCTAGCTTTAGTAGTTCAAGCTGGTATTAAAAAAGATGAATTTGAAAAAATTTCAAAAAAAGAGAACATCAAATTCTTATACGAAGTTTTTGCGGATAGAGGTTACAACGGATTAAAAATGATACCAAGAAATAAACCTAAAGCAGTTCTTAGAGATGTCAAATTAATCATCAACCAATATAAAAAATTCCAAAAAAATAGTGAAACTAAAATCGATACAATTTGCTTTCATAGTGACAATCCAGCTTCAGTAAAGGCCTTAAAAAAAATAAAAAATGTATAAAATAATTCCTGCAGGAGAAAACTCAATCCTTGTTTCTTTTTCGGAAAAAATAAATTCAAAATTTCTGCCTTTCATAAAAAATCTTTCTCTGAAATTAGAAAAAAAATTTCCAAAATTCATCATAGAAATAATTCCCTCTTACACAACACTTCACATAACCTACAATCTCGAATATACCGAAAAAAAATACAAAATACTAATTGAAGAAATAAACAAATACAAAGGGAATAACAAATTCTCTAATTCAAAATTAATAAAAATTCCAGTTTATTACGGTTTGGATGTAGGTCTTGATCTCGAAAAAATTCTTGAAGAAAAAAAAATAACTTTAGAAAATTTCATAAAAACACATTCTTCTAAAGAATACCTAGTATATGCAATTGGCTTCAGCCCTTGTTTCGCATTCTTAGGAACAATTGACAAAAAGATACAAAAGTCAAGATTAAAAACACCAAGAATAAAAATTCCAGCAGGAAGTGTTGCTTTGGCGGAAGAACAAACAGCTGTATACCCTTTGGAATCATCAGGTGGATGGAATATCGTTGGAAAAACCTTCCTGGATCTATCGATAAAAAATCCTGAAAATATCAATAAATTCAACATAGGAGACAAAGTCAAATTCGAACCAATAGATAAAGAAACATTTATTCAAAATGGTGGAAGATTATGAGTTTTCAAATAATCAATCCTGGATTTTCTTCAAGTATTCAAGATTATGGAAGAACTGGCTACAAAAAATATGGATTGAGTCAATCTGGGGCAATGGATGAAATAGCATACTGTGAAGCAAATTCACTTCTAGATAACAAATTCGATGATGCAGTTGTCGAGACGGTTTTTGAAGGTTTGCAAATAATATCAAAAATAGACACATTCATATCTGTCACTGGTGCAAATTTAGATTTTCGAATCAATAATAAAAAAATGCCTATGTGGGAGAGCATTAAAGTTTTCAAAGATGATATATTAAGCTGGAACAAAACAATTGAAGGCAATTATTCCTATCTAGCAGTAAAAGGAGGTTTCAAAACAGATATTTTTTTTGGGTCGAGATCTATAAATATACGTGAAAATATTGGAAAAAAACTTAAAAAAAAGGATATCTTAAAATGTAAATCTTACAAAGATTTAAAATTAAAAAAATCTAAAAATATTCCAAAATACAATAAAAAAAAATCACTAAGGATACTTCCTACTTATCAATTCAGAAGATTTAATCTTGAACAAAAAAAGAGATTCTTTAATCAATTTTACAAAATAACCAACTTGAACAACAGAACTGGGTACCGACTTAAAGGAAGACCAATCATCATAAAAAAAAATGAAATGATATCTGAAGGGATTAGTTATGGAAGTGTACAAATATCAAATGACGGACTTCCAATAATCCTGATGAAAGATGCACCTACAATAGGTGGTTACCCTAAGATTGGTACAGTTTTTTCATTAGACCTCTCCTTTCTTTCTCAAAAAAAAGAAAATGAAAAAATACATTTTGAACCAATGGAAATTGAACAAGCTCAACTAAAAAGACAAATTTTCAATAGACATTTTGAAATAAACTTATAAAAACATTGAAAAAAAATCATCTTCGGAAATAATTTCAACATTTAAATTTAATGCTTTTTTCTCTTTAGAACCACCGCCAATACCTTTTACAAGATAATTTGTTTTTAAAGATAGGGTTGAAGAAAAACTTCCACCATTTTTTTCAATTATCTTCCTCATCTCATTCCTTGATTTACTCAATTTTCCAGTAATGACAATATTCAAACCAAAAAGAACCCCTTGTGGAGATTCTTCCGACAAAGAAATTCCACATTCTTTCATCTTTGACAACTCCTCTAGAAAAGATTGGTCTGAAAAAAATTTTTCAATATTTTTCGCAGTTTGAAAACCAATCCCCTTTATCTTTATGAGTTCAGAAGCATTTATATTGAATAAATTCTCTATCGAATAATCAAAATGTGAAAGAAGTAGTTTTGAGACCTCAGAGCCAACAAGAGGGATCCCTAAAGAAGCTAAAACTTTAGAACAACTAGTTCCTTTCACAGATTTTTCTATTCCTTTCAAAATATTTTCTACCGAAAGATCTCCCCAATTCTCAAGACTCTTCCACTCTTTCTCATATCTTTTCAATGTAAAAAAATCTGAAAAACTCTTGACCCATTTTTTCTTAATTAACAATTTAATTGTTTTGTCAGAGATGCCATCAATATCTAATCCGGACTTACCAACAAAATATTTGAATTTTTCAAAATTTATCAAATTCTCATCAGGATTTTCACAATAAAGAAAAACTCCATTTTTATCAATACTTGTATTTGAATTATTCCAAAGTTTAGGATATTTGAATTTTTCATTACCGGAGTCAACAACCTTTCCAACTACTTGGGGGATAACATCACCTGCTCTTTGTACCTCAACGGTATCTCCAGGTGCAAGATTCAAAGATTTAAAAAGCGAATAGTTATGAAGAGAAGCATTTGAAACTTTAACACCTCCTAAATCTATTGGTTTCAACTTTGCTACCGGAGTAAGTATTCCAGTCCTCCCAAGTTGCCATTCGATGTTCTGGATTTCTGTTAATGATTTATTAGCTGGAAACTTCAAAGCCAATGCCCAACGAGGATGATGTGATGTGCTTCCTAAAATATCTCGATATTTTTTTTCATCAACTTTCACCACAACACCATCACAATCAACATCAATATCATTTCTTCTTTTTAACATTTCTCTATAAAAATCTTTGATTTTTTTTCCTGAACCCAAAACTCTATTTGAATCAATATAGAAACCCAAATCATTTAGCATGTCCATTGACTTTGAATGAGTGGTTAGTTCCCCTCCATCAAAAACAGGAATGTCGTAAAAAAATGCAAAAAGGGGTGTTTTTTCAGTCTGAGATGGGTCCTTGGTTCTCAAAGCCCCTGCAACGGTATTTCTTGGATTTGATCTAGGTTTTTTACCAATATCCATTCTTTTTTTATTCATCCTTCTAAAAAAAGAGTTTTTGATTACTATTTCCCCTCTGACTAAGATTGATTTTTTTGTTTTTATACTTAAAGGCACATTTTTTATCGTCTTCACATTTGCTGTAATATCTTCACCAATTTCCCCATCTCCTCTTGAAAGAGCCTTTTTCAAAACGCCTTCTTGATAATGTAAAGAAAAACCAACTCCATCAAGTTTCAATTCCCCTACTAAATTAAAATCATTCCCAACTCCTTTCCCAACTCTTTCTAAAAAACTATTAAAACCTTCTAGTTCTTTACTATTGTTCAAAGATATCATTGGAACCTCATGCTTAAAAGTTTCTCTATCTCCGACTATAGAGCTACCTACCCTAAATATTGCTGCATTACCAGGAACAATGTTTTCATTTTTTAAACTTATATCCTTCAAACGTCTAAACAAAGCATCGTAAAGATCATCTCCAACTAGTGGTTTTGAGTCGATATAGTAAAAATAATTCAGAAAATCTATAATTTCGCAAAGAAAAGAAACCTCATCTTCAAGTTTTGAAGAAAATTTTCCTTGCTCCCAATCTTTTACCTGGGATAGATAAAAGTTTATCTTTTTTTTTGAATAAAAATCTTTCATAAAAATGCCCAGGGAGGGACTCGAACCCTCACACCCAAAATGGGCACATGGCCCTCAACCATGCGCGTCTACCAATTCCGCCACCTGGGCAAAAATTATGACAAAGGCTGCAAGAAAGCCATTAAAAGACTACTAAAAACAAAAAGAACTGCAATTCTTTTTGTCCAGACTTTTAAAGACTCTTCGGAACCCAAGCCTCTTTGAGATGAGGATGAAGAAGAACCTTGCCCAAATAAACCCATAACACCCTGCTCTTTCTGTGTTTGTATGAGTATTAAAACAATCAAGCAAACGCTAATCAAAATATGTACTGCTAAAAGAATATCCATATCGCTAATCCCCTAATTCTAACCTCCAATAGTCTCTTATATCTTTGATTAACTTTCTAGCCTTTGGAACAACAGATTTAGAAGACATTCCAGCATTTTCAGCTAAAACAAGAACAATAATCGGCTTCTTTAAATTTTCAGAAACCTGAATTTCTCCATATCCAACAAACCATCCATGAGGTAACAAGTCATCATTACCGGTTTGTGCAGTTCCAGTTTTTGCGGACATTTTCACCCCTTCAACCGAAGTCCAATCATCATCAATTAAAGTTCTTGCTGCTGTTCCCTCTGAAACAGCGGTTTTTAAACCCAACCTAAGAACATCTAATGTTGAATCGTTTAATGAGAAATCCAAATAAACCTCATCTTGTTCAAGGCTTCCAATTCTTTTTACAAGTTTTGGAGAAAGCCTTGACCCTTTTGCTATAGCTTGATAAGCAGAAAAAACCTGTATTGGAGTCACAAGCAATGAACCTTGTCCAATCATCATCATCACAGTATCACCTCCATACCAAGGCTCCCCAGTATTTTTCTTTTTCCATGAATTATTTGGAACCAAGCCTGATGATTCAGGAATGGGCAACCCAACCTTTGAACCAAAACCAAAATCAAATGCTGTATTTTGTAAAATTTCTGGATCTCTGTTCCACCCAGGCATTTCCATCGCTAAATAATAAAAAGTTTCATTGCAAGAATAAGCCAAACTATCAACCATGTCCAAAACACCCAAGCCATCTTCATTCCAGCCATGAAAAACTCTATTCCCAACTCTTACGGAACCATTACAGTTATATCTACGAGCAGGATCAACACCCATATGCTCAAGAGCTGCTGCCGCTGAAACAACTTTAAATGTTGAAGCAGGTGGATACAGTCCTTCTGTTGCTCTGTTTAACAATTCTCCCTTTAACGATCCTGGGACATCTTCCCATCTTGAAGACATATAACCTTCTGGAGAATAACTTGGTCTACTAACCATTGAATAAATTTCACCTGTCATAGGGTTCCCAACAATCACAACCCCTTTTGTTTCTTCCCCGGTTTCAGAATCTTCAAGTATTTCCCACGAAAATTTTTGGATTGCAACAGAAAGAGAAAGATGTATGTCATCACCTCTTACCGAATCTTCTTTACTTAAAATCACATTGTCTTCATAATACTTATCGGGCAAATCCCTAAAAAGAATCTCACCATCCTTTCCTCTCAATGTTGTTTCATAAGCCATCTCTATACCGCTGGCACCCAAACGTTCATTGCGCCTAAAATAATCTTGAAGGTTGTCAACCTCGTTGATGTCTAAAGGTCTTGTATAACCGACAATTAAACTAAACAACCTCCCATAAGGGTAATACCTAACTGATCTTTCCCTTACTTCCACATCTTTAAAATCCATCTTTAGTTTTTTCACTGTTTCCAAATCAACATCCAAGTACCATCCATCAGATTTCTTAAAATCTTCAAGAGAAATATCATTTAAACCTTTAACGTCAATTGCGAGCCTGTTTCCAGCCAAAGTTTTTCCATCTCTATCAAAAATAACTCCCCTTTCAGGGATTAGTTTTTCGGTTCTGTAGATACGGTTTTCATATTTTTCTTTTAAAGAATCGTTATCCTGAATCAAAAAAGCCTTACAAACAAGAACTGCAAAAAGAATGAAAAGAAACGATTTGACAAACTTCATCTATTGTCATACATCCATAAAAAAACAAAAGATCTCAATATATCAAAACCTGATCCTGGAAAATCAAAAAACCCATAAATAAGCTTATTAACAACGAAAACAAACAACAATACGATAAAAAATCTAAGATAAAAATTTATACTTGATTCCTTTTTATCAACAATCAGAAGCATCCAAGATAATAATAAAACAAAAAGAAAAAAATAACCTCCAAAATGGATATCTAAAAAAAACAAACCAAGAATTCCAGCAAAAGTAGGGAAATGGCTTTTTCCAAGAGTCCAACAACTTAAAGCTATACCCCATGAAAGATAAGAACTTCCTAAAAAAAGAAATGCAATCAATAAACTTATCATTTAATATTTTTAAAATGCTTCTCACTTGAAATAATTTCAATGTCTCCAGAAGAAGTATTGCCAAGAGGAAAAGCCCAAATACTTGAATCATCTTCGTCTAAAAAAATCTGAGCTATATAAAAAAAATCTGAATTTTCAGAGAAGGAAAAAAGCAATCTGTCACCAGTTTTTATATTTTTTTTATCAACAGCAAACCAAACTTTCATCTTCTGAGATCCATTTCCCTCTAAAGCAACAAGCTCCCAAGTACTTTCTAAAAAAGCAATCGTCCATTCTTCTTTTTTTGTTGGAAACACCAAATCTCCTTTCTTAACCTTCCCCAAATAATACCCATTACCATCGATAGCGATCGTTTTCTCATCCGATTCCTGATTGAAATAAGTCAGTTTCGCTTCATTGGACCAATTACTTAAATTCCTTTTTGCCAAACCTTCTGACTTTCTTTTTAAGGCTGGAGAAACACTTAAATCAGAAGGATAACCTTCAATAAAATAAAAAAACAAAACAAAAAAGAAAAACCTTATTTTTTCCATACTAGAACCACATAAGCATCAAAATTTTCAATCTTTAAAATATTTCCTTCATTTTTACCAACCTCCCAATCCCAAGGTAGATCATTGCTGTCTCCAACTGTGAACCAATTTGAAACAGAATTTAACAAATCAGACTTTTCAATGAAGACATTTTGGTTATTGCTTTTTGTAACAGCTGTTTTGCCTAAAGTTTCTGAATGAATCCCGATAGAAATGTCTTCGTTTTTTAAACCATTCACATAAACTAAATAAGGGTTAACATTATTAGCAACCCCAATCACCTTCTTTGTATTTTTATCTAAAACTAAAATTTTTGAATATTTGTTTTCTTTATCAATTCGTTTTTTTGTGTAAAACCAACCTTTAAAATTATCTCCACTATTAATCAAGAGCGGCTTGCCAAACGAACACTCCATAGAAACTTCTTCTTCAGCAAGCAAACATGTCCCACTTCTTAACCATTTGATTGAAGAAATTGGATCAAATAAAAATTTAAAAGGATGAAAAAAATAAGACAAGACAAGAAAACAAGATAAGGTAAGAAAAACATAATCAAAATTCCTTTTGTTTTGTGATGTTTTTAAGGTTTTAAACTCTGTTAACAAATGGAAAACTATCCCTGACTACCTAGATTCAACAGTGTTATTCATTATCTGTTCCAAACCTTTGATAACAGCATTATCAGGATCTTTTACACAGTTTACTGGCAATTCGGTCAACTCTTCAACTCTTGTATCTAAACCTCTAAGTTTAGAACCTCCACCAGCCAAATTCACGCCATCCCTGTAAACATCTTCAGCCAATGCTGCAGGTGTTTGCTCAAGTGTTGCAAGTATATTGTTGATAATTTCATTCACAGGGCCCTTTAGAGCCTCAACAATGTCGTCAGAAGTAACGGTTCTCTTTGAAGGCCTTCTTTTGTTTAAATCTTGACCAGTTATTTCCTTTGGCTCTTGATCCTCTAAAGGTATAGCCCCACCAATCTCTTGCTTTATTCTTTCAGCTTGGGCTAAGGAGATATCAAGATCTTTGTTCTTTCTTATAAAATCCCTTATAGCTCTATCCATAGAATCACCAGCAACTCTCACTTTTTTCTTTACAACTATAGCTCCATTCGAAATTATTGCTATATCTGTTGTCCCTCCACCTATATCAACAACCATTCGGCCTTTTGGCTCCATTACCTGTAATCCAGAACCTATCGCAGCAGCATAAACTTCGTCCACTGTTCCAAGTTCTGCTATACCAGCATAAGTACCTAACTCGTTGTATGCATTTTTATGAACATCGTCTGTATCGACCGGAACACCAACAACCGCCCAATTGGAAGGAGCGGACAATGCTCTGAATCTTGTATCAGTCGCCTGTTCCATAAAATAACGGAGCATTTTTTTTGCAAGCTCTAAATCATTTATGGTCCCCTCTTTCATTGGTCTCCTTGCAACAACATTAGAACCTGTCCTATCCAGCATTGTTGAAGCTTTGACACCAGCTGCTAGAACCTCTCTTGAAGCTGCATCTACCGCAACAACAGAAGGTTCATTGACGACGACACCGACGCCATATTCGGCAATTATTAAATTTTTTGTACCAAGGTCTATGGCAAAATCTCTACCTCTAGAAAACTTCCTAGAGATCTTTGATATAAATTCTTGAAAGCCTGCCAATTAAAACCTATCTTGCCGCATCGTAAGCTGATTTAGGAACTTTTATAGTAACAACTGCAGCACCTTTCTTTAAATCAAGTTCCATTTCGTACATGAAAGGAACTTCTTTTCCTCCCATTCCCATCGAAGGGGGTTTAACACCAAGTTTATATTTCTGCCAAGGAAACTTATGTTTTCC
Organism: uncultured bacterium; assembly: GCA_964343345.1. GTDB lineage: Bacteria > UBP7 > UBA6624 > UBA6624 > UBA6624 > UBA6624. The sequence goes on along the minus strand of CAYFJE010000003.1, from coordinate 6,328 downwards.
TTTTGCATTTGGATCAGTAGGTTCATAAGAATAAAGACCTCTGTCATTAGATTGTGTATATCTAATAACATTTCCGTCCATGTCCATAACACTAACTCCACAATACCCACACATAAAGGCAACTGAACCATCTTCGTTTACAACTTCAACCTTTCCGGATATAGTGCCTGTTAATTTACCCTTTAACATCTTGCAAGAAGAAAAAGGGATTAGTAAAAGAACAAGAATAAGAATTTTTTTCATTTTTTTACCTCCAAATATTTTCTTAATTATAGATGAAAAAAAGATTATACAAACTCGATTCCTTGGGCTAAAGGAAGTTCCTTTGAATAATTGATAGTATTTGTTTGTCTTCTCATATAAGCTTTCCAAGAATCAGAACCAGCTTCTCTCCCGCCCCCTGTCTCCTTTTCACCACCAAAAGCACCTCCGATTTCAGCTCCTGAAGTTCCTGTGTTCACATTTGCTAAACCGCAATCAGAACCAAAGCAGGATGTGAAAGCTTCAGCTTCCTTCATGTTCTCTGTAATTATTGAAGAAGAAAGCCCTTGAGGAACACAATTATTAAAATGAATTGCTTCATCAATATTCTTTATTTTCATCATATAAAGAATGGGAGCAAAAACTTCATGGGACATAATCGGAAGATGATCTTCAACTTCAACAATTGTTGGTTTAACAAAATAACCTCGTTTATTGATTTCGCTTCCTCCAACAATAACCTTTCCGCCTTGTTTTTTTATTTCTTCAAGTGCATCTAAATAATCTTTAACAGCAAATTCTGAAACCAGAGGTCCCATTAAAGTCTTACCCTCTAAAGGATTTCCTATCTCTACTTGTCCATATCCAGAAATCAATTTGCTCTTAAGTTCTTCATAAATGTCCTCATGAACAAAAACTCTTCTAGTTGTTGTACATCTTTGACCAGAAGTTCCAACAGCCCCAAAAAGAATAGCTCTTGATGCTAATTCAACATCAGCTGATTTCATGACTGACATAGCATTATTTCCACCTAGTTCCAATATAGTTGAACCCAATCTTTTTCCAACATCAACAGCAACCTTTTTTCCCATTGCTGTCGACCCTGTAGCACTAATCAAAGGAACTCTTTTGTCACATACTAGCGGGGATCCAACATTGTTTCTGTCGCCGAGAAGAAGACTAACAACTGCACCAAAGCCATCTTTCTCTAAAACCCTAGCAGCAATTTTTGTAGTTGCAATTGCTGTTAACGGAGTTTGCATGCTTGGTTTCCAAAGACAAACATCTCCACAAACCATAGCTAAAAATGCATTCCAACTCCAAACTGCAACAGGGAAATTGAAAGCAGAAATAATTCCAACAAGCCCAAGAGGGTGCCACTGTTCCATCAACCTATGACCAGGCCTTTCACTAGCAATATTCAATCCGTACAATTGTCTAGAAAGCCCAACAGCATAATCTGCCATATCGATCATCTCTTGAACTTCTCCCTCTCCTTCAACACGAATCTTACCCATTTCAAGAGAAACCAAAGCTCCTAATTCTTTTTTGTATTTTCTTAGTTCCTGACCAATTTTTCTTACATATTCACCCCTTGTTGGAGCAGGCAAAACTTTCCAATCTTCAAAAACTTTGGAGCATTCCTCTAAAACTTTCTGATAATCTTCATTATTACAAGTTTTGACTTTTGATATCAATGATTCATCTGAAGGGTTCAAAGAATCCACAATACCTCCGCTACCATCTATCCAATAACCACAATAAGCAGCTGAGTTCAAATCCTCTATCTCCAAAGTCTTTAATATTTTTCTTATTTCATTACTCATTTGAATTACCCTCCGTAAATTTTGGCGAAAAACAACCATCTGAAATCCTTCTGATAACAGATGGATAGAGTCTATGTTCTTCTTTTAAGATTCTAGAAGATAAGAGAGACTCATCATCATCTTTCAAAACAGGAACTACAGATTGCTCTATTATCGGACCAGTATCTACACCCTCATCAACCCAATGAACTGTGCAGCCAGAATAAGGAAAACCCGAATCTAAAACTCTCTTATGAACATTTAAACCAGGAAAGGCAGGCAGTAAACTCGGATGTATATTAATAATCCACCCTTTCATTGAATTAATCAATTTCGAACTCACGATTCTCATGAATCCAGCTAAACAAATTAAATTTATCTTGTATTCTTTCATAGCAGAAATTACATCATTTTCCCAATCTTGTCCAGAAACAATAACAACTGGAATGTTGTTTTCTTTTGCGTAATTGATACCTAATGCATTTTCTTTATTACTGATTAAAACCTTTATAGTTGCTGATCCAAGATTACCACTTTTCTCAGCATTTAAAAGTGATAAAAAATTAGAACCTCTACCAGATATGAAAACAGCTAAATTCATTTATTTAAAACAAGTGAAACCTTTCCATCTCTCCTAATCTCTTTGACCTTGACGCTAATAGGTTCTCCAACTTTGTACAAAGAAAGCAAATCTTTTTCGCTTAAACGGCCAGATTTTCCTTTCTTGTCAACTTCAGAAATATGCAACAAACCTTCAGTTCTTCCAAAGAGGCTGACAAATAATCCAAATTCTCTTATTGAAGTCACCTTTCCGTCATAAATTTCTCCAGCCTTTGCGGTTTTGAAAAGAAGGTCGATTCTTTCTTTTGCCATTTCCCCAGCTTTAGAATTCGGTGCCGTGACAACTACCAAAGCATTCTTGTCATCAAACTCATCGTCTATATCTATTTTCACTTCGCAATCAGCCTGTATAGATTTAATCATTTTTCCGCCAGGCCCTATCAAAACTGATACATCAGCTTTTCCAATTTTCTTTTGGAATATCTTTGGTGCAGTTTCTGAAACTTTCCTTTCAGTTCCAGCTTCTTCAACCATGACATCGATTAAAGCATTCCTGACAACCTTCGCTTCATCTAAAATTTCCGGAATGAAATCCTTCTTGATTCCATCTCCCTTCACATCCACTTGGATAGCAGTAATACCGTTAACAGTTCCAGCAACCTTAAAATCCATCTCTCCATAAAAATCTTCTATCCCTTCAATATCCCTTAACAAAACATGGTTTTTCTCATCGGACATAAGCCCTATAGATATACCTGCAACTGGGTTAATTAAAGGAACTCCGCCATCCAACAATGCAAGAGTTGCAGCGCATGTAGAACCCATTGATGTTGAACCGTTACTTGATGTACATTCGGAAACTACCCTGACTGTATAAGGAAATTTCTCTTCTGAAGGAAAAACGGCTGATATAGCTTTTTCCACAAGTGCTCCATGTCCTATCTCTCTCCTCCCAGGACCTCTCATCCAGCCTGCCTCTCCAACAGAATAAGGGGGGAAGTTGTAATGATGCATAAATCTTTTCTCTTCAACGTTTGACAAATCGTCAATCTTTTGCTTATCCCCTGGAGATCCAAGAGTCAAAAATGAAACAACTTGTGTTCCACCTCTCTGAAACAACGAACTTCCATGTGCACCATTTATTAAAGAAACCTGTGCATCAATCTCTCTTAATTCATCTGGCTTTCTTGAACATCTTCTCAAATTGTTTTTTAAAACATTTTCTCTAACAATCTTTTTCTCTAAAATATTGAAAGAATTCATAAAATCTTTAACGTCTTGAGGCTCTTCAAGCTTCAAAGAATCCAAAAGGTCTTTTTTCATTACATTAACCTTTTCTGAAAATTCAGACTTTTCTAAATTATCCTTGTATATTTCTGTGTAATTTTTCTTGAATTCATCCAGTTGCTTTCCAGTGATGAACTCTTTTGTTTCTAATTCCGGAACAGAAACTTTCTTCTTTCCAATTTTTGAAACTACCTTATCTACAAAAGCTTTAAGAACAAGGCTTTGCTCATAAGCAAAATCTATACCTTTTAGAACATCTGCCTCGGGAGCTTGTTTTCCATCAAGCTCAATCATCACTACATTTTCGTTATAGAAAGAAACAAACAAATCCATATCTTGCTTCTTCTCGTCAGAAAAAGATGGTGTTAAGTGAAAATCTTCACCAGATTTTCCTAAATGAACAGGCATCATGTTTCCTGCAAAAGGAATATCGCTAGCAGCAAGTGCAATCGATGCTCCCAGTGTAGCCAACCATGAAGTATTTTCGTTTTCCGAAGTCACATAAGGTGTAATAACCACATGTACATCCCTTCTCATGCTTGAAGGAAAAAGTGGCCTGATTGATCTATCAATAATCCTGGAAATCAAAATTGCTCTTTCCGTAGGCCTTGCCTCCCTTCTGAAGAAACTTCCTGGAATCTTGCCTATTGCATAAAATTTTTCCTCATAATCTACAGTTAATGGGAAAAAATCAACATCTTTTTCTTGACCCATGGTTGCAGCAACAAAAATTTGCTGATCTCCATACGAAATCACAATCGAGGTATTCGCCTGAGGGGCAATCCTTCCCATTGTGACTTTTAACTCTTTGTTATTGAAGGTTATTTTTTCTTCAAATTCAACTCTTTTCATTTTGTTTATTTTCATAATATTTAAACTCCTTTAATTTTTTCTTTTTTATTTAAATTTTCTTTTCTAATTGAAAAATCTTTTTTTGGTCTGTTTGAAATTTCAAACTTTACAGGAACACCTGAAAGCGGAAAAAATCTTCTCAAACCCGTTTCTAAAGATCTCGTATGATTGCTATCAATCTTTTCGACATCTGAAACAAAAGATCTTATCTTTGGTGGCGATGTATCAACTTGTACCGAATAAAAATGCTTACAAGCTCTATTTCCAGTCTGTGGCCAAGACACAGTGACATCTTGGAAAATTTTATTTATTGTGGCCGTTTGCATTTGAATAGATTTTCTTGTCATTAAATCTCCCACCATGGTTCCAAGCTCATCGATGCCATCTCCAGTCAAACCAGAAACATGGTGTATTTCGACAAACTTGCAGAAAGATGGAACTTCTTTGACTTCTATTCCCAAATCAGACTTTCCTGCCAAGATAATCAAAGCCGAACCCGCTTCGATCAACTCACCTATCAATCTGCAATCCTGCCTTGTGATCCCTTCTTCTGGATCAACCACAACCAAACCAACATCGACATTGTTGATTGCAGAAACAGTCCTTCTTCTAGAGTAAACCTCTATGTTTGTCTTTGGTCTTTTTTTGTTCATCCCTCCAGTATCTACAAGAATGGAATTACATTCATGCCACAAACCTTCGACAATGTCCCTTGTCGTATTTTTTTCATGACTCGTTAAACTCAATTCTTTCTTCATTATCTTGTTGAAAAGTGTAGATTTTCCAACACCAGGTCTCCCAAAAATACCCACGGATTTAAAACTGTCAATATCTTCAAATTCAACTTTTGGCAAAGAGCCCTTGATCTTTTTTACCAAATCTTTAAGCCCGTAATTCGTTTGCGATGAAATGAAAACGGGGTCAAGAGGCAAAGACCCTATGTTGTTCCAAGAATCAACCTTAACCTTTTCATCATCAATCTTATTTACAACTATGATGTATTTCAAATTTGAGATTTCTAAATTTTTTATCAGTTTTTTTTCATAAGAACTAACAGCTCTTTTCCCATCAAGAATAAGCAAGAACAACTCACATTCATCTTTTAACTTTTCAGTCAAAGAAAAGATTTTTTTATCAAGTTCAGTTTTTGCACCTTCCTGAAACCCCGGTGCATCTATGATCCAGAACTTTTCACCGCGAACTTTGTGCAAAACAGCATCTCGTGTAATTCCTGGCTCACTTGACGTAATTGATTTCCTGTTTTTCGAAAGCTTGTTAGCGATTGTCGATTTCCCGACATTTGGCACTCCAAGAAGAGCCACAAGGGGTTTTGGCCTAGTCACAGACTTGTATAAAAATCTTTGGGACAAAAATCACATAAAGAATTCTGGGAAGAATAAACAATATTTACTTTTTTCATTTCACTTTTTTCGTTGTACAAAGTAGCCTTTACCTCTCTTAGACTTTTATATTCACCCCTATTTTATCACAATTCTCTCTGTTAGGATAATACCTATTATGTTCTTTCTTGTTTTGATATCTTTTTTCAAAGCCTTCAATTGCCAAGTTCAAGAAAAATTGTTTTTTGTTTTTGAAGACCATATTGTCTTCAACATCAACGAGCAAAAGATTGAATCCTCTTATTCTCTTCAAGGGGAGATAATCGAAGAAAATGAAGGGATAACCGTAACTCTAAAATCAATAAAAATAAATGAAGAATTGATTGCATTTGAAGATTCCATAACTGCAAGTTACACCTTTGTCCAACTTGAAAAAATCAAAAAAGAGGCGGTGCCTGAGGTTGAGGAAGAGGCCGTGCCTGAGGTTGAGGAAGAGGCCGT
>CAYFJE010000002.1:0-38478 GCA_964343345.1 uncultured bacterium | reverse complement strand
CCCTCTGTACAACTAAGCGGGATGTCTTCCCTTGTAATTATTGGATTTCTCTCGTGCCTACTAAATATCATTTTCTGAAATAATCCCGTTGTCATTAACGTCTATTTTTCTGTTCTTGAGCCGTTTAAGCATTTCCTTTAAATCCTTGAATCCATTGCATGTAAACCAAATCGTAACGAAAATTGCAGCAACAACATTAACCCACATGTATATTTTCCAAAATGATACCCACTGATCATCTAAAACATCTGCGTTAAGGTTGTATATTGTGCCAACTAGAAAAACCAAAAACCACCCAATTACCCATGTGTAAGTAAAGTAATAAATCCTGCGATCAGACTTGGTAAATTCTTCAGTAATTCCTATTGCCTTCAAACCTCTTGGGACCTCGCTTTGGATTAATTTTTTTTCTTTTTTGGTTTCATATTTTCCACGATGCAACAGCTTATCTAAATTGACACCTTTTTGTTTTGAATTCAGTGAAGCAATAAGATACGCAACGATGCAGCATGCAATAACAATTCCTGTCATTACCTGCCCGTTAAGCCAAGTTGGCCAACTGTCAATGTACCTTTCTCCAAATATGCCGAAAACAGACAGAGACGCCCCGAGCGACATTGCCCACCATGCCCCTTGAGCTGTCCCTCTCTTCCAATAGAGCCCTCCAATCAAAACTGCTCCCGATCCTCCAAAGAAAATTGCTCCCGTAATTGCAAAGAATAGAAGAATATACTCGCTTTGTTGAAATATCAAGGAAAACATAAATATAAAAATTGCAACGCCAATTGTTGACCATCTCAAAACCTTTAAGTGTTTTTCGGGGCTAAGTGGCTTTTTTTGGAATGGCATATAAACGTCTTGAACAAAGATGCTCCCCCAGGAGTGAAGATAAGTGTCATGAGTGCTTATAAAAGCAGCCAACATAACTGCTGCAAAAGCCCCCATCAAACCGGGAGGCAACATTGAAACCAAAACAGTTGGGACACGCATTTGACTTACAGCTGTATCGCTGGTCCCGCTATTTAAAACAGAGTTAACAAAACCCGCTTCATTAGCAAAATCTGGATGATGCAAAACAGTGTAAGCAATTATTGGGATAAACAACATAAAGAGGTTTTGTGGGATATTTCGCCAGTTCGTCAAAAGGCTCCCCATTTTTGCCTCATGAGCATTTTTTGCTGAGGCATTATAGGCCTGCGTCCCTTGCCAAGACATTGTTCCATAAACGTAAATCAGTATACCTATCAAAAAGAACCCTAGGTTGAAATCTTCTACCTGGCTGGTTTTGAAAGGGTTAATCAAGGATGCATTTTCCGGAGCTTGATTCAAAGAGTAAAAAATTTGATCCCATGAAACATTGAAGAGGAAAAACAAAATCATCCAAATAAAAACAAAATTACTGAAAACCCCTTGAATGAAATCAGCAATCGTCACGGCAACATGCCCGCCAGAAAAAACAAAATACAAAGAAGTAGAAAGCAAAAACAACATCAACAAAGCAAAAGTAGGGATATCAAGGCCCATAACCGAAAGACTTTCAGGAAGCCCAAGATAGTTTAAAAAAAACCTTGCTCCAACAGCTGGGAATATTCCGAAATTAACTATCCCTGAAACAAAAGCGATGAATCCTGAAAATATTCGAAATTTTTTGTTATATCTTCTTTCAAAAAACTCAGCCAAAGTTAGACATCTTGTTTCTCTGAATCTGTAAATAACCCAGCCAGAAGCCGTTACCGCCAGAACAACAAGATTCATTGTGAGCCCCCACCAAGACATTGAAAAACCTGCAATGTAGTTTTGTTCCATCATTGCGACAACAGAAATTGCCCCAAGCGCTGCAATACCTTGGGCAACAGAAAGTATGTATCGTCCAGCTGACCTTCCTGCAGAAAGGTAATCAGCAACGCTTCTCATGTATTTTTTTGCAATTGGGACAGAAAGAACCATGATCGCCCATGTAAAAAAAATAATTGACCAATCTAGATTTGCTGCATTCATAAAGTTTTCATCGAGAAAGAAAATCTAATATTCTGTTATCTCTTTTTTCTTCTCCCCTAAAGTGAATGAAACCCCAAAGCCTTGGGATATGCATGTTTATTAAACCTTGCGGCGACCAAACCCAATTTGATTCAGGATGCCCTTCAAAAGGTTCCCCTATCTTCACATACTTCCCATCAACAACTTCATGATTCCACCAAACTCTTGAAAAATTAATTCTCCAAGATTCTCCTGGTTTTGGAGGCATTGAAACATTGGATGTATGCCTGATTCCATCCCAAGGAATTGCAATTTCAACGACCCAATTCGAATCAACATCTTCCGGATTGTTTAAAGTTCCGTTAACAACGACAGCTGACTTTAAGCCCTCAATGTTCCAGGCATCGTCGTTAACACCTCCTTCGCTATATGGCTTGTCCATAAGCAAATCCCACTCGGTTCCCATGGCATTGATTTCTATTTCAATATAATCAAACGAATCTCCATCAGGGTCTAAGAAAACTTCAAAATCGCCCTCGTTCTGCCAAATATACGAATCCCTTTCTGTGCTTACTGCCCATATATGAGGATCGTCCATCAGTGCAACAATATAAAAATAATTTTCGTCCCATAACATTTTTATTTTTGTTTTGTATTTTGGAAGTGGCTTCAAATCACCCTCAATATCCACAAAATAATTTGACCAAGGAGCGTGCCCCCATTCCTCATCGCTAATGACTCCATCAATTTTAATTTTTGTATGAGTCTGTTTTACGGAATACTCTTCAGGTTTCCAATCAGGATCTTGGAAGATGTTAATTAAAAAAATAAAACAAAAAATCATTTTAGTAAACCTCCATTAAGCATTTGAATGTATTGAAGTGTATATCAACAACATCGTTTACATCTTTTGCGTAACCTCCTGCCAAAACGACAGAAACTGGACAGTTGTTATCTCTTGCCCAATTAAAAACGCGTTTGTCTCTGGCCTCTAGTCCTTTTTTTGTTAAAGACAATCCTCCGAGCTGATCTTTTCTGTAAGGGTCTGCTCCTGCTAAAAACAAAATAAGATCGGGTTTGCTGTATTTAGAAAGCCATTCAAGCGATTTTGACAACTGAAGAAGATACTCGTCATCTCCAGTTCCATCTGCGAGACCTAAATCAAGATCGGATTTTGGCTTCCAGGAAGGATAGTTGTTTTGCTGATGTATTGAAATAGTTGTAACTTCAGGAATTCCCTGAAAACATACTGCTGTTCCATTGCCTTGATGAACATCGAGATCAATAACAGCAGCTTTTTTGATAACCTTTTCTTTTCTTAACTGATTTATTGAAATTGCCACATCGTTAATGATACAAAACCCTTCGCCATGATCCGGAAAAGAGTGATGCAATCCCCCGCCAATATTAAACCCCCAACCCTGATTCAATGCATCTCTGCAGGATGAAAGAGTGCCTGCAACTGCCCTACACTCATTCTCGAAAACATCCGAATCACATCGAGCTTCAAATTCCCCATAAGAAGCTTCTGGGTTTTTAAAATAAGAATCTATTCTTGATAAAAAATCAGCATCATGAGTTAATTCAACAGCTCCTTCCGGCAATGCTTCAGGTTCATTAAATTCGACTTCAAAATCAACAGAGATTCTGTCTTTTAAAAGTTGCATTTTTTTCATCGGGAAAACATGCCCTTCCCAATATTTCTTTGGTCTTTCAAAATAACGAACTTTCTTCATTAGGCAATTTTATGCCTTGAAAGACCTATGTTTCTCCGTGTCTGAAGATCCTCCCTTCAAGCCAAAACAAAACATCTTCCGCAATATTCGTAGCATGATCTGCAGCTCTTTCAAATCGTCTAGATATTGAAACAAGAGCAACCAGTGACTCAAAATCATCGTCATTTATCTTTGCTAACTCCTTGATTAAAGATTTGTTTAAATCGTCCACCCTGTCATCAGCATCTCTAACCTTTTGAGCAAGATCCGCGTCTCCTTTATCTAAAGCTTCAACTGCATCTTTAATCATCTGAATTGAAGAGTCTCCTAGTTGTGACAGTGGAGCCTTGATACTTTTTATCAAATTTGCATCAATATCCTTGCCTCTTTGAGCAATTTTTATTGCATAATCGCCAATCCTCTCTAGGTCATTTGTTATCTTCAGCATTGCTGCAAGAATTCTCAAATCATCCGCGACGGGCTGATGAACAGCAATTGTCCCAAGTATTGATTCTTCTATTTCAACTTCCAAAGCATCAATTCCGTTTTCTCTTGTTTTCATTTCTTGGTATTTTTTATCGGTGGAATTCAGTATCGCATTCATTGCATCGTCCATTGAAGCGCAAACATCTTGTGCCATCGCTAAGGTTTTTCCTTTAATTTTGTCGATTAATTTAGTCAATCTTCTTGTCATTATTTACTCCTATCCGTACCGACCTGTAATAAAGTCTCTTGTTCTTTTTTCTTGTGGATTTTGAAAAAAATCCTTTGTTGGAGCTGCTTCAACGATTTTTCCTAAATGAAACAGTACAGCCTGATCGGAAATTCTTCCAGCTTGTTGTAAATTATGTGTCACTATTACAACAGTATAGTCTCTCCTTAATTCTCTTATGAGCTCTTCCACTTTATCTGTGTCACTTGGGTCCAACGCGGAACAGGGTTCGTCCATAAGTAATATTTTTGGTTTTGTTGGAAGGCATCTTGCAATACATAATCTTTGCTGTTGCTCCAATGAAAGACTGGTCCCCAATTTTGAAAAATCCCCTTCTAAATCTTCGAACAAGCCTACAGCTTTTAATGCCTTGTTAACTTCTTTTTTTATAGCCAAATCGTCAGGGACCATTGGATTCGTTTTCAAGCCAAAAGCAACATTTTCGAAAACAGAAAGAGGAAAAGGGTTAGGCCTTTGAAAAACCATGCCTACAGATCTCCTGAGGCCGACAACCTCGTCAGTTGTATATTGGTAAATATCTATTCCATCAATAGAAATAGAGCCTTTGGTCGTAACGGTGTTAATTTGGTCATTTAGCCTATTGATACATCGTACAAAAGTGCTTTTTCCACACCCAGAAGGACCTACAACAGCAGTAACTTGATTTTCTGGTATATCAAGATTTACATCTATTAAAGCCTGGAAGTCGCCATACCATAAATTAAATTTTTCAGACTTTATTAATATTTTTGTCATTAACCAAACTTCCCCTCTATATACTCTTTTGTTCTTTTGTCTGAAGGATTTGTAAACAATTTGTTTGTTTCAGAGAGTTCGACAAGCTCCCCCTTCAACATAAAAGCTGTTCGATCCGCAACACGAGCGGCTTGGTGGGGGTTGTTGGTGACCAAAATGATAGTCATTTCTTTTTTCAATTCACCCAATGTATCTTCTATTCTGGCTGTTGATATTGGATCAAGCCCAGAGCAAGGTTCGTCCAGCAATAGAACTCTGGGCTTCAACGCCAAGGCTCTTGCTATACAGAGTCTTTGCTGCTGCCCTCCTGAAAGCTTTAAGGCTGGTGAATCTAGTCTGTCACTAACCTCGTCCCACAATCCTGCCTGAACAAGGCTTTCTTGGACTCGCTTGTTGAGTTCGTTTTTTGGCTCTCCTGCCATTTTTGGGCCATATTCAACGTTTTCCCTGATGCTCATTGGTAAAGCAACCGGAAGAGCAAATATCATCCCAACAGACCGCCTCAAACTATGGATGTTTCGTGTTTTTAGAATATCGATATCACCCATAAACACACTGCCAGAAATAGTGGCTGACGATATTGTGTCAATCATTCTGTTTAAAACCGTAAGCAAAGTTGTCTTCCCAGAAGTGGTGGGACCAATTATTCCCAATATTTCATTTTTTTCAATCGACAAAGAAAGATCTCCTATGGCCTGTTTTCTTCCGTATGAAACTGAAAGTTTTTCGATAGTTATCTCTTTTACCATATTCTGTTTTTCCTTATTTTTGCTCTCATGAAAATCGCAATTGCATTTACACCTAAAACCAAAAATAAAAGAGTTAGGGCAACGGCATACCTCACATCCAAACCTATATTAGGAACCTGTGTGGAAATAGCAAAAAGATGCATAGGAAGTGCCATCACCTGATCAAAAATACTTTGCGGCAATCTTGGCAAATAAAATGCTGCAACAGTAAATAAAATTGGTGCAGTTTCCCCTCCAGCACGACTGATTTCCAATATTATTCCAGTCAAGATGCCTTGTATTGAGTTGGGGAGAACAACGTGTCTTGTTGTTTGCCATTTGCTAGCACCTAATGCCAAACTTGCTTCTCTAAATCTGTCTGGAACAGCTTTTAATGCTTCTGCAGTTGATGTCACTATTACGGGTAAATTCATTAATGCCAAGGTCAAAGTGCCTGCAAGAATACTTGCGCCAAACTTCAAAGCTATGACAAACACCCCGAGCCCGAAAAGTCCATAAACAACACTTGGGACACCTGCTAAATTTAAAATTGCCAATCTTATCCAGTTGGCTACACGACTTCTTGGTGAATACTCAACTAGATAAATCGCTGTTGCTACGCCAAAGGGAACACTCCAAACAACAGCACCTACAACAAGAATCAATGTCCCAATTATGGCAGGAAAAACACCGCCATCCCTTAAGCCATTTGTCGGTTCTGTTGTTAGGAAATTCCAATCTATAACCGAAATCCCTTTAACAAAAACAACACCCAGTATCAACAGCACCGGAATAACCACAATAGCTGTAATAAGCCCTAAACCAAATGTGGCTCTTTTTTGCTGGCTGATTGGATTTTGTTTTTTGAAACTCATGATTCTTCCGTGTATTTTTTATTGATAAATTTATCTGCTGCAGTGTTGATCAATAATGTGATAATAAACAAAACAACACCGAGCCCGAAAAGAGCTTGATAATGTTCATCCCCTTTGACTGTTTCTCCCATTTCTGCAGCAATTGTCGCAGTAAGTGTTCGGACTGGTTCCATGATGCCTTTTGGAATTCTTGCGGAATTACCGCTAATCATCAACACTGCCATAGTTTCACCAATAACCCTGCCTATACCAAGCATTGCTGCGGCAAGTATCCCTGGTTTTGCTGTTGGCAAAAGAACTCTTGTAATCATCTGCCATTTCGTAGCACCAAGAGCCAAGGCTCCGTCTCTCAAGGTATCTGGCACACTCCTAAGGGCATCTTCAGTAAGGCTAACTATTGTTGGCATTGCCATCCACGCAAGCATTATTGCTGCTGAAAAAGCTGTTAATCCTGTTTTTAAATCAAAAGTTTCCTTGATGTATGGGGCAAGAATAATCATCCCCAAAAAACCGATGACAACGCTTGGTATTGCTGCTAAAAATTCAACCATAACTTTTAAAAGTTCTCGGAATTTCTGTGGCAACAACTCCCCTATGAAAATAGCCGCACAAATGCCTAAAGGAACAGCAATGACTGATGCTGTAAGCGTTACTGCTAAACTTCCTGCAAGCAAAACCCAAACACCAAAATCTGGTGGTTCACTAATTGGTCTCCAGTATTTACCTGTTATCGTGAAAATATCCTTAAAAAAAACGCCTCCGCTTTCCTTGATCAAAAAGTAAAGAATGCAACCAATGAAAAAAATGCAAAGCCAAGCTGCGAAGCGAATGCATGCCTCTGTTATTTTCTCAGACAAAGGCTGTTTGAAATCCTCTGCTTTTTTCTTGCTTGGTTTGGTTTTCAAATACTAATCACCTTAGAGGAACAAAATCCTGTGCTGAAACCACAGCTTGCCCACCATCACTCATAATCCAATCGATATAAGCTTTTGCTGCTGGGGAAATATTGTCTCTTGAGAACATGTGTAAAGGTCTTGCGATTGGGTAGGATTTGTTCATTACATTCTCAACAGTTGGCGAAACGAAAGTAACTCCATCAACAGATACATTGATAGGTTTTTGTGCTGGCGACAAGTATCCCATACCATAATATCCAATTGCTCCGGTGTTATTTGCTGTTTCGTCAGCAAGGGCTTGGCTACTTGGCATCAATAGTGCCTCTTCGCTAAATTCTGTTCCTTTTCCTAAAGAACCTACAACCTTCTCCTTGAAATAAACATGGGTTCCGCTATTTACTTCTCGTGATAAAAGAACGATTTCCAAATCCTCTCCTCCAACCTCTTTCCAGTTTGTAATTTTTGCAGTAAATATTTCGGCTATTTGCAAAATACTTAAATTGTTAACTGGGTTATCAGGGTGAACAACAACAGCAAGTCCGTCCCAACCAACAATATACTCCTCTATTCCGAAGCCAAGCTCGTTTGCTTTGTTGATCTCTTTGTCTTTGATGGCCCTTGAAGAGTTTGCAAGATCAGCAGTGCCGTTCATCAAAGCAGCGATTCCAACCCCAGAGCCTCCACCACCAACAGCAATATAGGCATTAGGGTTTGTTTTAGTATACTCTTCTGCCCATGCTTGACCCAGGTTGACCATGGTGTCAGAACCTGTAACTTGAATGCTTTGCTCTCCCCCTGAAGAAGAATTTTTTTCAGCAGTGTTTCCGCCTGATTCTTGAGGGCGTGCACAGCTTACTGCTAGCAAGGCTAACAATGTGAAGAAACTGATAAATTTAAATCTCATTTTTAAAAAAAATCCTCCTTTTCGGGTTTAAATTTAAATCCTAAATAGGGTTTTTAAAGATTTTTTAAAAAGTTGTAAAAAAGTTGTAAAAATTTTGTGTTAATTCTACGAATTAAGTATTTTGTAGCCAAAAGCTGGAATGGATTTGAGCATCTCCTTTTTGTCTCCAAGTTTTTTACGCAGACCAACAACATGCTGGTCAATAGTTCGGGTTTCGACAGAAGAGTCATAACCAAGTGCATTTTTCATTAACTCCTCTCTTGAGACGCCGTTGGGGGATTTTTCAATTAGGTTCATAAAAATCTCCCATTCGCTTTTTGACAAATGGATTTTTTCTCCAATTTTGATTTCCCTGCTATTAGGGAAAATTTCGATATCGTGAAAATAAAAAGATCTTTTTTTCAAAGGGTGCCTAATTACATCTCCCTCTATCCAAAAAACCAGGTCCTCGGCTATATTCGTTGCATGGTCGGCTGTTCTTTCAAGTCGTCTACAGAGATTGATTAGTGCAACAAGTGAAACTAAATCCCTTG
This sequence comes from uncultured bacterium, assembly GCA_964343345.1. GTDB lineage: Bacteria > UBP7 > UBA6624 > UBA6624 > UBA6624 > UBA6624. The sequence goes on along the minus strand of CAYFJE010000002.1, from coordinate 29,382 downwards.
TCTTTGAAGAAAGCAGTTTCTCGATAATTGACTTATTAAGAGCATCGACATGATCATCGTCTTTGATGACTTGTTTTGCTAAATTTAAATCACCTAGCTCAAGTGCGCGGACAGCTCTTTCAAGCATTCCTAGGGAGGCTTTTGAAAGTTTTTTGAATTTGGCTTCAATATCAGGTACATTTTTTATATCTATTTCAACCAGATATTTGGCTATAGCCATTGCATAGTCTCCAATTCTTTCTAAATCATTGTTCATTTTCAACAATGCTGTCAAATGCCTCGATTCTTTTTCTTCAAGTTTGAATTTGATTAATTTTTGAATATCTTGTTCAATTTCAATTTCTAAAGTGTTAATCTCGGACTCTCTGGCTCTTGCTTTTGCCAAAAAAACATCTGTGTTAAAAGGTTTTCCCTTAAGGGCTTTTTTCATTGCAAAACCAACAAGCTTCCCAAGCCTTATGACATTGAGTTGTATTATCGAAGACTCGTCTTTTGTATTCATTCTTCTGAATTGTAAGTTGCTGTTATCTCTTCGTTGCATCAAGACTGTAGAAATTTAACCTTTCGACCGCTTCAAGGGTTTCTTCAATGGAGTAGAAGTCGACAAAAATAAAGTTAGGCCTCTGTCCAACTTCTGACCAGCATTTTACTGCCCTCTCGTACAAGGTTGGGTTTGCTTTCTTTGCAAGTTTTCTAGAAGCCAGAGGATTTGTCAAGAAGTGGTTAAGGCTATAGAGGTTTAAAGATGACTTTTCACCTCTATGTCTTGAACATGTAAAGTCTTCTGTTTTTCTGTAAGAAAAATCTGTGTCCCACATATACATCCATCCATCATGATACCAATTGGTAACACCTCCATCTTTGCTTGTAAAAACAACGATTCTCTTGTTGCTAGTTATCATTTCTATAGTTTTTGGCCATTCTTTATTTTTTTCCTGGTGATGCAGGTAAGGAATCAAGCCGACTTCTTCAAACACTTTCTCAACATCTTCTCGCAAAACATAGCTTTCAAAAAAAATTGAAATAATTTCCCTTGGATTTTCTTCAAGCCAGTTTTTTAAAATTTTTAGATCTTCTCCCAATTCTCTCTTGCCGAGCCAACAATATCCGTGACAAAGATACACTTTCCCTTCGTCGTAATGAATATCCCAAGACAGACCTCTAACCCCATCTTCAAGTTGCTCTAGAAGACCTTGGTCTTGATTTGGGAAAAACCAACGATCGTATGTTGAAGACATTGCATTGTGAGTAACCAAATAAGAAATTTCGTTATATCTTTTTTCACAAAAATCTTCATGCCCAACACAAGGCTTAAATAAAAACGCAAGCAAGAAAGCACCTATCATTTTGATGGATGGTAATTTTAATGGGGAATATTGAAATTAATTTGTTTAGACTATAAAATTTTCTTTAATGGAAAACTTAAAAGGACTTATCGAAAATATCCAAAAGGATCTTCAGAATTCTTCTAAGGATGGGTGGTTTGTTGCAGATTTTCATGGACACAATCCAATTGCTCAAAGGTTCCTAAACAAAAAAACTTTCTTGAGCAGAAGGTGGGCAATATGGATTCCGAAACAAGGAAAAGCCTTAATGGTCGTAAATGCAATAGAGTCAAAAAGCCTTTCATCGACAGAGATGCCCATAATAACTTATAAAAATTTCGAAGAATGGCATGATGTCCTTTCTAAACATCTTTCAAATAAAAGTATTTATGTCGAGTGGTTTAAAAACGGTGCGATTCCTTACCTCTCTTATCTTGATGGTGGTTTGGTTGACTTGCTCAAATCAATAGGCTGTAAGCTTTTCAGTAGCGGCGACATATCTCAAAAACATCTCCTAATGTGGTCAAAAAAAACTATCTCTGCACATATTGAAGCTGCAAATAGCCTTACATCAATTGTCCTTGATGTGTTTAACAGAATCTCAAAAACAAAACCTTTTGAAACTGATGAATCGATTGTTCAAAAATGGCTCCTTGAAGGATTTGAAAATGAAGGAATGGTTACAGACCATCCCCCAGTTGTTGCAGTCAACGAGCATGCCGGGGACCCCCATTATGCAACTCCGAAAAAAGGCGGTTCTAAACTTGGAGAAAATTTTGTTCTACTCATTGATCTTTGGGGAACAAAAAAAGAACTGGGCCCCGCTTATGCTGACATAACATGGATGGCAAAAAGGGGAAAGGTTGAACCTGTTATAGATAAAGGTTTCTATTCTGTTCTTGCAGCGAGAGATGCAGGGGTTGAAGCAATTGAAAAAGCATTCAATCAAAAAAGAGTTATCTTCGGTTATGAGGTTGATGAAGCGGTTCGAAATGTGCTTGAAAGCTCTGGGTTTGGAGATGGTTTCATTCATAGGACGGGGCATAACCTTGGACTCATGAGTGCACATGGAGATGCAGCTCAGCTAGACAGCTATGAAGCAAAAGACACCAGAACACTTTTGCCGGGATGGGGGGGGACCATTGAACCTGGAATCTACTATTCAAAATGGGGGATAAGGAGTGAAATAAACCTTGTTTTAAAACCCGAACCTGTAGTAACCACCAAAAGACAAAAAGACTGGTTTTTGGTTTAGTTTTTGGTTTGGATTGTTATGATAAATCGTAGTGGGTTCAGAAAACATTTTCGACAATTTAAAACCTCTAAAAGATGAATTGGGTCTTGGTAGAGATCTCCTTGTAGAAGTCTGCAAAAAGCTCAAAATAAACTTCCTTGAACACACAATGGAAGATGATGATGATGGTGTGTCTATCGGTTTTTGGCCAAGACATACAGTCCCTGTTGTTTTAGGGGTACATAAAGATTCTGAAGGGGGTGTTGTTTTTAAAGGAGAAGCTCAATGCTTGCCATTCCCAGAATCAAAAAGGATTGCATTTTTAAAAGACTCTTTATCTATTGCGCACTCTAGCTTTTCTAACATTTCAGCACCCGGTGATGGATGGTTATACTCTTGTGAAAACAAGCGAGCAAGCGAACTGACTTCAGAATGCATTATAGAAGCAGTTCAAAGGATTACCACAACCTCTCTTTATCTGCAAAAAACATTGTCTCAAAAATATTCCGTAATTCCTCCAAACATCAAAGAAGATAATTGGGAATGACATTCTTTCAACCCGAAAAATTTAACGAAAAATCTCTTTACGGCAGGCCGATGTTCATGGACATGCGGCCAAAAAAACCCCCAAAAGCTCCTTTGGGAACATCTTTGACTTGTAAGAATTGGGATATTGAATCAGCCTATCGAATGTTGCAAAATAATCTAGATCCTAGGGTTGCTGTTGATTGGGAGAAGTTAATTGTTTATGGCGGATCCGGGAGAGCTGCAAGGAACTGGAAAGAATACTGGAGAATACTTGAAACTCTAAAAAGGCTCAAGCCCGACGAAACACTTTGTGTCCAAAGCGGAAAACCTGTTTATGTTGGAAAGACGCATGAAGAAGCCCCGAGAGTCATTATTGCAAACAGCAACCTTGTCCCAAATTGGGCAAATGAAAAATGCTTCAATGAGCTAGATCAAAAAGGTTTATTCATGTATGGGCAAATGACTGCTGGATCCTGGATATACATTGGAACACAAGGAATACTTCAAGGCACTTATCAAACATTTGTTGCTCTTGCAGAAAAAGAATATGGAACAAGCGACCTTTCTAATAGGTGGATACTTACAGCGGGTGTTGGGGGAATGAGTGGTGCCCAGCCACTTGCGGGGTCAATGTCCGGTGCATGTATATTATGTGTGGAGGTGCTTAGGGAAAGAATTGAAAAAAAGGTCAAACAGGGTTTTTGCGACAAAATCACTGACAATCTCGAAGAAGCTCTTAAATGGAAGAATGAGGCAGTTTTGAATGGAAAAGGTCTTTCGATTGGGCTTGTTGGAAATATCGCAACTGTTGCAACAAATCTTCTTGAAAAAGATGAGATTCCGGACATAGTGACCGATCAAACCTCGGCACACAATCTGCTTTCCTATTGGCCAGAAGGCAATATTGGAGAATTGAATCAACTTAGGATGTCAAATCCAAAAGAATATGCGAAGAGAGCACAAGAAACCATTATGAAACATGTAAGTGCAATTATGGGAATGCAAAAAAGAGGCTCTATTGCTTTTGATTATGGAAATGCCTTGAGAGATCAAGCTTATCTTGCTGGTTTTAAGGAGATTAAAACCAAAAATAAGGAATATGCTTATCCGGGTTTTCTTCCAGCATACATAAGACCTCTTTTTTCTAAAGGAATGGGGCCATTCAGATGGGCTGCTGTTTCAGGAAATAAAGATGATATCAAAAAAACTGATGAAAAGATGTTGGAGCTTTTCCCAGAAGATCCTTTTTTGGAAAAATGGATTAGGCTAGCTCAAACAAAAGTGCCTTTTGAAGGTATGCCTACAAGAATATGTTGGCTCAAATATGGGGATAGAGCAAAAGCTGGATTGGCCATGAATGAAATGGTCAAAAATAAGACATTGGATGCTCCGATAGTTATAGGTAGAGACCACCTTGATACTGGGTCTGTTGCAAGCCCTAGCAGAGAAACTGAATCTATGCTTGATGGTTCAGATGCAGTTGCTGATTGGCCGCTTTTGAATTTTGCATTGAATACAGCCTCTGGAGCATCTTGGGTGTCATTTCATAGTGGAGGTGGTGTTGGAACAGGGATGTCAATGCATGCTGGGATGGTTGTTGTTGCTGATGGAACCTCTTCGAAAAAAGAAAGGCTTGAACGAGTCCTGACAAACGACCCTGGAATAGGTATTGCGAGACATGCTGATGCAGGCTATGAAGATGCGAAGGAAAATGCTGAAAATATGGGTATTGATCTTTGTGATTAAGTAAATATCTTTTTGTATTTTGCCCTGAGATAATTTAAAAACGGCTCTTCGCTTGGGGGGGTTCCTGTGACCTTTTCTATTAGTTCTTCGGTTCTGTAAATTGAACCTTGTGAATGTATATTTTTTCTTGACCACTCTAAAGCAGGGGAACAATTCCCCTTTGCCATATCAGCTCTCCAGTGAGGCATGTCTTTGGAAAGCTGTTCTGCAAATTGTGCCGAATAAAGTCTTCCAAGGGCATAGGTTGGAAAATAGCCAAAACCACCCATAGACCAATGTACATCTTGCAAAACCCCAAGAGTGTTATTTGGAGGGGTCACTCCGATAAGCTCTTTCATTTTGTGATTCCAGGCATCTGGCAGATCGTCTACAGAAAGATTGTCTTTGAAAATATCTCTTTCTATCTCAAATCTTAAAATAACATGAAGTGGATAGGTTACCTCGTCAGCTTCAACTCTAATTAGAGATCTTGAAACCCTGTTTGTTCTACGGACAATTTGCGAATGTGTTATCGAATCGGCCCTTCCTGGGAAATGCTGTTTGAAAAAAGGCAAAACATATTCCCAAAATTCTGGGCTTTGTCCAACAATGGATTCCCAAAATAATGATTGGCTTTCATGTATTCCCAAAGAAACGGAATCACTTAGCGGTGTTCCGTACTCCTCTTTTCCTGAAGGTAAACCTTGTTCATAAAGTCCATGTCCTGCTTCATGAAGAGATCCCCCAAATGAATCAAAAGGGTTCTCAAGGTTGTATCTTGTTGTTAACCTAACATCCCCTGGACCAGCTCCCGAGCAAAAAGGATGAACCGCAGTGTCTATCCTCCCTGCCTCGAAATCAAAGCCAATATGCCTTGCTCCCCATTCACAGAATTTTTTCTGTTCCTCTTTTGGGTAATGGCCTGCAATAGGGTCTTTTTCGATTTCCCCCTGCCAATCTAAAATTTCTTCAAGGAGGGGTGTGAGTTTCTTTTTTAAACTTGTAAACAATTTGTCAATCCCCTCGACATTCATTCCTGCCTGAAAACTGTCGAGAAGCGCATCGTAAGATTCGGTTTCATATCCAAGACATTCTGATCTTTCTTTTGAAAGCTCTATTAATTCACTTAAATCATTTCTAAAAATTGAAAAATCATCTTTTTCTCTTGCAGATTTCCATGACTCATGTCCTTTTACAGAAGCCAAGGCCTCTCTTTTTACCAGATCTGCCGGAATTTTTGTAACAAGGTCCCAGCCTCTTTTCCATTCCCTCAAGCAAGCTTGCTCTTTTTTGCTCCAGTCTCCAGATAGAGCGACTTCGAGTGCTTCTCCTATTGCTGGGTGTGTGGCATTTTTATGCCTTTGTTGTGCAAGCCAAGACATCATTCGCCCTCTGTTCTCCAGTCCTTTTGGGGGCATATTCACTTCTTGGTCCCAGCCTATAATCGCACTCACATCACTGATTACATGTGAATCGGATGATATTTCCTTTAATTTTGAGAAAGCTTCCTTTGGATTCATTGAACAAAAATTGTATAGTATAGAGTAGTTTTTATGGTGCTTTTATGGATTATTTAATCAAAACAAATGGAAATATGTGGAATGGTTTTAAAGTTGTAAAAGGCCCTAATTTCATTTGTGTAAAAAATGGTGTTGTTAAAAGTCTCCTAAACGGAAAGGAGGTTGATTCCTTTTTGAGAAAAAAGACTCAAGTAAAAATTATTGATTGTGGGAGGTCTTTTATTACTCCTGGCTTTATTGATGCACACACTCACCTCCTTCATTCTGGTGATCGAAGCTTTGAGGGGGAGTTAAGAAAAAAAGGAGCTTCGTATGTTGAGATTTTGAAAGCTGGAGGAGGCATAAAACATACCGTTTCCGAAACAAAAAAATCAACGACTGAAGAATTGAAGTCCCTTATGGATGAAAGGTTCTCAAAAATGCAATCTGCCGGGACGACAACGATCGAAGTAAAAACTGGTTACGGCCTTTCTCTTGAAGAAGAATTGCATCATTTAAGAATCTATAAGGAATGGGCTTCTGAGAAAAAAGTTCGAGTAGTCACAACATTGTTGATGGCTCATGCTTTTCCTGAAAACAAAGATGAAGAAACTTATCTAGAGGAAATAGTCACAGCAGCAAAAATGGCAAAAAAAGAAAACCTTGCAAGTCGTTTTGATGTTTTTTTGGAAGATGGGGCATTTTCTAAAAAACAAACTGAATTTCTCCTTTCTCATGCATGTTCGCTAGATTATCAAATCACTTTGCATGCTGGACAATTCTCTGAAATGGGCGGTGCTGAAATTGCTTTAAAATATGGAGCTGTTTCAATCGATCATGCTGAACACCTCAAAGAAGGGGATGAAAAAAAATTAGCTGAAAGTGGAGTCGCTGTTGGAATATTGCCTATTTGCAACATTGAACTTGACACAGGGGTACAGCCAAATGCCAGAAAGTTGCTTGATGCTGGTGTTGAGTTATTTTTGGCAACAGACTTCAATGCGGGATCTTCTTTTTGCACGTCTCTGTTAGAAGTTGGGAAGCTGGCTTCACGAGATTTGAAAATGTCAAACAAGGAAATATTGAAAGCAATAACATCCAGTCCAGCAAAAGCACTTGGCCTGAAAAAAACTGGGAAAATTGAAGAAGGCTCTATTGCTGATATCGGGGTATGGAAAAACGACTTAGATGATTTTTTTTCGTCAAACAACCGGCTTAAGATGCTTTTCGTTGAAGGAAATAAGGTGTTAAACTAAATATTATGAAAAAAATCATCAGACTTTTAGCAATTTTAATTATCGCAATATCCGCATGTGGCGGAAGTGGGGGTTCAGTTACGCATCCGATAGGCTACGCAGGGCCAGACAGCAGTGTTGTACCCTTGGTGCAAACTGCTAACGTTTACTCTGAAAGCCATTACATTTATGACTTCCAGGGGAACAATTATCTTTTATCATGTAACTCAAATGGCGTGAGTGCTGGTCAACTTGAAATTTACAAAGATGTTTCGGGAAGTTTTAACACAACCGAAAAAATGACAATTGGGGGTGGTATTGGATGCAGTGGGGTAACTGCGATTATTGATAACAATAATTCGGTTTTTAACTCAACAAACATTGGAGTATTGCATATTTTTGCAACTGAGGATGTCCCGAGTGCTGACACATTTGTAACCTACTGGTGCTGGGATGGAACATGGGCAGCGGGAGGTAGCCTGCAAGGGTGTGGATCGAACTTGCCAAACACGATAGGTGGTGGGGCCCCAACTGCTGCAATTGATACAACAAACAACACTCTTCTCCTGGCTTGGCAAGAAGGTTTTGATGATTTAGCCATTAATATGGAATTGCTCTTGATGGATTATCCATTAGCAAACCTACAAGCAGGGCTCTACAACTTTGCAGATTGGACTAATTACGTGTCTATCGATGGGGCAAATGCGGGGTTTTCTGCAGTAGGAACATCCCCTGTCGTAAAGATCGCAGGAGGAAGCATTGTGATAATTGCCCGAGCAGATAATGCAGGCTTGGGTTTAAAGCTTTACCATTGCCTACTCACAAGCGACTGCAGTGATGCCAACAATTGGGCTGGAAGTAATCAGTTTATAGCAACAAATGTTACTGATTCATTTGATTTTGAAATCAACCCCTCTACAGGATACCTAACATTAGTGTACCAAAGCAATTCAGACCAATCAAATCTTCATCCAGATGCGATTGTTTATAGGGAATGGTCAATCTCAACACCATTGACAGCCGGACCAGAAAAACTGGTCGCAATGGCTTATGACCCTGTCAATAATCTTGCTGCTGCAGAAATATCTCTAGGGATAGAGCCAAGCGGCAAAAAACATGTTTTCTGGTGGGAGCATGAAGCTCCTTTTGACTTTGTTTTGAATCACAGATTCGCAAAAGGGAATCTCTGGGGTGGCGACATTGTTACGGGTTGGAATGGATCAAGTCCCACTGATATCCCAATCAACATGAACCCTGTTTTTGACAACGTCATTTCCCCGCATGGAGATCGCGGATTCCATGTTGGGTATTCGAGACTAAATAACGGGGTCCAGGAATTTGTAGTTTCAACAAGATATCCAACTTATTAATAAGTTGGAACCCGCAATTCTGACAAGCAGTCTATGCCCAAACCTCACTTTTTCAGAAACAAAACCCCTGGCTGAGAGGTATAGGATGGAGTCAGGTATGACCCTTGGGAAGAAAACTGACGAAGAATTGATGGAACTTGTAGCCAAAAACAATCATGAAGCATTGGGGGAGCTAGTGGAACGATACCAATCACCCCTTTTTAATTTCTTGAGCCTTTACATCAAAGACCCTGCAACGGCGGAAGGCGCTGCTGCGGAATCCTTTTTCAGGGTTTGGAAATATGCTAAAAAATTTAACCCGAAACAGAAATTCAAAACTTGGCTTTTCACAATTGGAAGGAACCAAGGGAACACTTTATTGTCAGCCCAGGGAAAAAGGCCAACCTCCATAGAGGGTATGTTTGGAGGTGGGGAGGCTGGAGACACATTTGATCCAGGAGATGGGAAGAACCCGAATGCCGAAGACGTGATAAAGCAAGAAGGCCAGGCAGAAAAGATTGGAGAAGCCTTGATGCTTCTGCCCATCAACCTAAGAGAGGCTTTGCTGCTTGCGATACAGCCAGAATTGACATATCTTGATATTGCAGAAATTTTAGGCTGCTCCGTAACGGCTGTAAAAATGAGAATTCACAAGGCTCGTATCAAATTCAAAAAATATATGGATAATAAATAATAATGTTTTTTTCTGAAAAAGAAAATCGGGATTTTTTAAAATTGATAAAAAACACCCTTCCCAAACGGGTTCCTCCTAAGAATATAAAAATTATTTTGAAAAACCTAATGGAAGAGGAAAAAGCCGATATCCCGGAATTAAACTCTTTCAAAACAAAAAAACTGGGGAAAAATCTATCTGGCCTGATTGAAAGAAAAATTAAAATCCAGAAAAGAAAATGGGCTGCAACATCTATAGCGGGGTATTCTTTTTCGACACTTTTCGTATTTTCTCTTTCTATTTCATATTTTGGATGGGGCTATGTTAGGGATTCTTTCAGGGCGGGTGAACAAATTGAAATAAGCTTGGATCGTGTTGAAAGGGCTTCGAAAACTGGATTGAGTGGCAATATTTCAGATCTCAACTCTTTATTGACGGAAGACCCTTTCTTAAGTTAGATGTTTCTATTTTTATTTCTTTTTTTGATCGAGGAAACAATTCCTTATTCTTATCGCGGTGAAATTAAATTTTATCAAAATATTCAAGGTCGAACAATAAATGAAAAAAGTATTAAGTATTTCTCAAAAAATGGAAATATCCGACTTGAGGAAGATGATGATAATTTTTTTATTCTTGGACCAAAAGAAAATATTTACATCATGAGCGATATTGATGTTAATCTTTTTTTCGATCGCACTTTCTTCCCCCAAAACAAAGAAATGGCCCGTCTCTTGATGCCTGGTTATGTTTGGGACCAGGTAAAAAACATTCCTCAAGAGGATGGTGACTGGGAAAAAGAAGATCTTGTTATTGATGACGTGGATATTCTTTCCGTCTTTAACTCTGAAGATTCTTGGGAAAAAAACGGTGTAAAAACAACTTACTGGCTTCATAAAGAATATCAACTTCCCATAAGAAGAGAGCGGGTAAAAGAGCAAAGTGAAAAACTGATTGATGTTATTGAGATAAATATTGAAGAAGAAAATCTCGAAGAAGGTGTCTTTTTCCCACCGAAACAACATGTTGATTACATCATCTCAAAATTTTCAAAATCTCTGAGCCATAAGTTTTTCGTGCCTGAAAAAATCTTAGGAGCAAAAAAGCAAGAAGCTATTTTTCTTTCGACAAAGGCTGCTGAAGAAGGGGGTATCAAAGGCCTTTTCCTGAGATACCTTTCTGAAGAAAAAGACAGTTATGTTTATTTAATTTATTTTGAAGATCAAACAAGAAATCAAAATTTCAGAATTTTGAAAAAAGCTCTTGATTTAGATTTAGAAGGATGGGCGGCCATGCTGCCGCAAACACAAAAAGGGTGGAGCGTAAGAGTTTTATCTAACTACCCGAAACCCACTCTCCTAAAGCACCTAAAGATGCTGTGGAATGAAAATCAATCTACTGATTCTGGAGGGTAAAGAGGGGGTAGGGATTTTATTCCGGAATCATCAAAAATTTCTAATCTGAAAAAATCTCCTGTTGCTGGGTTATTTAAAACAAGAGCAAGCAAGTTGCCTTCTGACTTTAAACTCTTTATATCGCCTGTGTAGTTTTTTGTTAGAGTTCTTTCTGTGTCTCTGTAAAGTAAACTGGTGGTTGGAGATGCCTCGCTTGCCACAACTCCACCATAAACACCTTTATCTAAAACAAAAACATCGCCAGTCCAATTAAATTCACTTGAAACACTGTGCTCTTTGCAGCCTCCCTCCCACGGTCTCTCTTTTCCTTCACACAAAAACCATTTATTTTCGTTTGAATAAATCATCTTGTCCTTAGCAATGTCAAAAGAAGGCTCTGGTCCTGGGTTGTCTAAAATCCTTTTAGGGGTTGCTTCGCTTAACGAAACAGTCGATATACCTAAATTCATACCGTTCAAAACATTATGAATTACATCAAAGCCATACTCAGTTTTTAGAATTTTTAAATTCCACCTTACAGAATTTCCATTAGTTAATCTTTGACCTTCGATTCCATTGATAGATTTCGAAAAAAGATTATGTGCCTTGCCTTCTTTTTTTCTAAAAACAACCAAATCTCCTGCAAGAGCAACATCTCCTTCAATTTCTTTATTTGATGTAAATTCGATTGGAAGTTTGTCTATTTCCCAAAACCAAATATCTCGCGTTCTGAGATCGGCAGCAAGAACTAATGAATTTCCATCTTCTGCAAAATCTAAGCTTTGAACTTTTTTCCATTTTTCCGTTCTGGAAACTGGTTCCCAGCGATAAGTATCTCCGTCTAAACGAAGATCGTAAATAATTGTTATATTAACAGGTTTTCCATCAGGGCCTCCGCTCCAGTTTAGAGCTACCCTTGTGTGTTCATCAGGTTCTATTTTTACAATCGAGTATGCTGTAATCTTCCAAGGTATCGCCGGACGATAACAACCGAAGAATCCGGTAAAAAACAAAACTAATATTACAAACTTTTTACTCATCGTCCAATAACCTGTGTATCCATCTTTTTACTCGTGCCTCAGGAACTCTTACAGTAAGAACGCTTCCATCAAACTCTCTTGCAATGCTTTCTTGAATATTTCCCAACCTTGCCTTGTCTAGAATTCCGTTAACACTTGCTCCAAGCACTAAAAGATCGCTTGATTTTGCTGAATCAAGTATAGCTTTTTTTATAGATCGTGATTTTGTAACTTGTAAATTTAATTTTAATTTTTTGTTTTCTTTTTTAATCTCCTCGGCAAATGAAGAAAGTCTTTCTTGAGCATCTTTTTCCTCTTTCTTGTTCGTTGCAATTGCTAGCATCAATAATTCTCCATTGTTGCTGGAAGCAATTTTTGTACCAATTTCAATAGCCTTTTTCGTATTCGGCCCAAATCCCACAGCAACAGCAACATTTTTGTATGGAATTTTACCGCCATGTCTAAGGATTGCAACGGTTTTTGAAGAATCTGCTAAAACCCTATCTAAGGTATCCCCTAGAAAGAGTCCTTTTTTCTTCTTACCTCCTCTGTAACCCATTAAAACCAAATCAGTACCTCTTGAATCTGCTACGGAACATATGACAGAAGCAGGATGCCTGCCTACAACAACACTGGAATTAATTTTCATTTTCTTCTTTTCTAAAGTGTCTCTTATCTCTTCTATTAAATCATGTTTCTTTTTTACATCCTTTTCAGGAGCAAAAGTTAGAGGTGTTGTTTCGGGAATGGTTGCAATAGAAACAATATGGACAAGACTGTTTTCAGGCCTTGCTACACTTTCCGCAAGATGGGATAAAGACTCACGGTTTCTTGGATGTGCGACAGCGAGCAGTATGCTATTGCTTTCTGGTGAATACATCGTTTCTTGTTCAAGGATTCTTGATCGTGACATTGGTTTGAGCTTCCTGAAAGGTCCCGCATAAAGAAGAAGCCCCGAAAAAATCCAAAGTAAAGTAACCGCCCAAGCAATCGCTCCTGGAGAATGTGCGGCATGTTCGTCAAACGGGGAAACTGGGATAAAGAAAACTCCAATTGCAATAATGATCTGAAGAACAATTGCAATCATCGGTAAAAGTGGGACCATTGGCATTTTGAAAGGTCTTTTCACATTAGGTTTTATTTTTCTAAGCTTGATTAATGTCATGTTAACAAGTGTAAAAAGAAGTAAAAACATAACATTTGCAGCGGCAGAAACAGCTGCCATTGGCAAAGTGACAATGATTAAAATGACAATCACAGCTGTAGCAAAAAGGCCCATGTAGGGTGTTCGCTTAATCGGATGTATTTTTCCTAAAATGGATGGCAGCAAACCTTCTCTGCCCATTGCAAAAGCAACCCTGCTTGATGAGAAAAGGGTGCCATTCAGTGCTGATGTTGTTGAAGCGATACCTGCCAGGATGACCAAGAACATTCCTGTCGTATAGCTAGAGCCTGGAAATTTAAATGGCAAAACGAACTGATTTGCAGACTCGACAACAGCTCTTTCTCCCAAAAAGGCCATTAAGTTGTAATTTGTCATTGGCTGTGATGCCGAGGAAGCGAGATCTGAAAACTTTTCGCCAAGAGAAGCAGGCAAGCCAGAAATACTTAAAGCCCCGAGGGAGGCGCCTCCCACAAGAAGGTAGACTGGCAAAACAACCAAGATTGATAAAAAAATAGCTTTTGGGATATTCTTTTCTGGATTTTTGACCTCCTCGCTTGCCTGCACTATAACCTCATAACCTTCAAAAGCCATGTATGTAACACCCATTGCCAATAAAACCAATATCGCAGTCCCGTGTTCGTTTGATGATATGAAAAACGGTTCATAATGAGTAAATCCATCTGTTTGAAAAATGCGAATAAAACCAAAAATCGCAAAAAGCAACAATATTAAAACTTTTACAGTGCTCATAATTGAACCAAATTTTCCTGTTTCAGAAACTCCTACAAAATTAACCCAAGCCAAAACAGAACAAATAGCAACAGCACCAACCTTCACATAAAGCTGATACACATCTCCGATATCCTCAGGATGATCCATTAGTCCAAAAAAATTCAAAAGCTCAAGAAAATAAACACCGAAACCAAGGGAGTAAACTGCAACAGCAACAACGTGACTAAACCACCCCATCCAGCCTGCTATAAAAGAAACCACCTTTCGGTATCCTTGAGCAACCCACATAAAAGCACCGCCAGCCTCTGGAAAAGATGCCCCTAATTCTGCATATGCACCTGCTGTCAACATTGCAACAACCCCATTCAAAAAAAATGCCAACAAAAAGGCAGGCCCGGCAATGCCTGCTGCTTTTCCGGTAAGAACAAAAATTCCAGCACCTATCATTGCTGCAACACCAATCATCGTTACATCGTAAAGACCAAGAGTTCTTGCTAGCTCTTCATGCTTGTTTTTTCTGGTAGCGTTCATGAATGTTATTGTATTTTTTATTAAGATGAAATAGTTAAAATTAACAAACAAAATGATTTGCCCATTTTCAAAATTCAAAAAAACAAGAAATTATGCAAGAACGATAATAGATCCTGATCTTATAGTAATTCACTACACTGAAACATTCACAGCAAAGGAAGCATTGTTGGTTCTTGAAAAAAGGAAACTATCAGCTCATTTTGTTATATCCCCATTTGGAAAAGTGATTCAGTTAGTCGATACTAGTTATAAAGCATGGCATGCTGGCAAATCGTGCTTTAAAGACAGGAGGAATGTGAATGATTTTTCAATTGGTGTCGAACTAGTTAATCCAGGTTTTTTGAAAGATGGAAAAAAATGGAAAAGCGGCTACACGAAACACCTAGACAAAAAATGGGCGAACTGGCCTGAACAACAAATTCAAACCCTTACTAAACTAATCTCTTGGATACAAAAACAGCACCCGAAGTGCCTGAATGTCGTGGGTCACTCCGACATAGCTCCCGAAAGAAAGATTGACCCTGGTCCAATATTTCCTTGGTTTAAATTAAAAAATATAAGACCTTGCAACGACTAGGCCCATTGACATCTGCTCTTCCAGGCTTCCTTCACTTAATTGTATTTTTTGATCCTCAGAAGTAAGAATGATAAGGATTCCTCCTTCTTCGATATTTGAAGAAATTAGACTTAAAGTTTTTTTAATTTTGGCTTTTGAAAAACCTCTAAAATCTGCAAAAAAGGTGGAATATTTAATATGTTTTTCGGCACCAAGAGAAGAAGATTTCAAAGATTTTCTTTGCCCTTCGATGAATTCAGGCAAGTCAATGCTTTCAGTATCGATTGATCCGATTCCTTTTAAGTTTAGAGAAAGTTTTGTAACAACATTTTCTAATTTTCTAGGTTCAACAATTTTAACCATACGCCTAAACCAACCGGTAAGAAATTCCACAAGTTGAAAACTGTCTTCGGAATTAACAATTTTTGCAATCCTTCTTTTATCAGAAATCAACCGTTCCCAATCGAAAATAAAATCTTTTCCGAATGCGGTTCTGATATTTAGAGATTGTTCTGTGATCGTATAGTCAGCATTTTTCATAATCAACACAATGGATTCCAAAATGCCTGAAGGCAACTCCCCATGACCTGAAGGATAGATAATTGAATCTCCATCCCACGAAATTGGTCTTTTTGACAACCAATGCGAGAACTTGTCTGCATCTAACCTATTTTCGTGCTCTTGAGAGTAAATTTTTGAATCTAAAACTTTCTGGAATTCTTTCCAGTTGAAATTTTGCTGCAATTGCCAAGAAAGTCCTCCAAACGGGCTGACAGAACCTGAATCTTCAAGTAACCCTTCCAGGTCTTCGAGGCTTCTGGTGACCTCTTGGTTTACATTCGCTTCTGGCTCAAATTCAGCAAAAGCCTTTTTGATTCCAGCATAAACTTCAGAATCTAAAAGATGTTTTTCAGCCAGTTCATTAATGTCGCAAAATAATGAATTTTCAATTTCTTTTAATTTTCCCTGAGGTAACTTGAAATCTGTCAAAGGGACACGGTCAAAAGAACTTACATTTTGAATATTGAATTTTCTTGCTTTAACTTGAACCCTAAAAACAGAAGTTAATTCATCTTTTTCATTCAAGACTGCAAAAAGATCGTTTGTTTTTATTTTGGAATTGTTAAAGTTTACAAAATCTCCATTTTTTGGAGCCATAGACTCTCTGACAATCCAGCAACCTGTCTGAACACCGGCTATTGGCCAGGCACTTGCAGAAAACTTTTCGCCAAAATCGACTCGTTTTTCATGATATCTCCATTTTTCATCTTTTATTTCAAAACAGTAAAATTTTGTTAACTCGCTCATCAAAGCCCTTCTTGAGACTCTCTGAATAAACATGATTCTGTTGAACAGGCCGCTGAAAGTAAGGCCCCCTGAATGGTTTTTTAACACCTTTATGATTAAATCTTTTATATGCAACTTACTGGATCCCTGGAGCATCAAGAGCCTTTCGAGCTCATCGTCATCTAGCGAAACTGTTTTTATTTCTTTTGCTTTTGCAAGTCTAAATCTTGAAGATCCCAGGTATTCAAAACTATAAACATCCCCAGGTTGTGCATGACCATTAATCCATCCTCCAATTCCAGAAAGTGTTTGATTTTTGAAATTTATTAAAACTGACAATGCTTCATCGTTAGGTGTTTCGAGGGTGAACTCTCCCCACTCTCCCGATGACGAAAGGGAGGCCTGTATTGCATTGGATAGAGGTTGTGAAATGTAATTAACCCCTTCGTCAACAAAATCATTAAAAGTCAATATCAAAAGTGGTTCAACTTCTGGAAATCCTTTTTCTGAAAAATCTCCATCCAGCCAATAAAGTGCAGGATTAGAAAGATTTTCGTAAAGAGTTTCATCAAAAATGTCATCGCCAACGAGGTTGGCTTCTGGATATGCTAATGGAAAAATAGAAGATAGGTTCTTGATTTTTATTTTTGGCAAACTTTCTGACTTTATCCAGGAAGGATTTCTTGGTTCAAAACGAACTTTTGTAATTGTTTTTTTTGATTCAAAGCACTGTAATATTTCATCAAGAATTTCTCCATAATGAGAACTTCGAGAACTTTTGGCCGCACCTATTAATGCGGTAGTGATTTCCTCTCTTGAAAAACTTTTATCAGATTCTTGATTTTCTAAAAGTCTTTCTATTTTTTCAGTTATTTCTTCTCGAATCTTTATTTCTAAACGTCCAGTTTTAGGAGATTCGAGACTTTTCTTTTTTGGCTTAACGACATCCCATAAGTTCCCTGATTCTGACAAAAACCTCTTGTCGATTCCTGGAGAAAAGATGGGAATTTTGGTTTCAGCAAGCATCTGCTTTTCCATTACACGAGAAATGAGCTGCTTCTCTTTCATTGGCCCCTCCGACTCTATAACCTCGATTGCCATGTTGTTGATTAGCCACCAATTTACAAGACCCCACACCTTGCCTCTTCCAACCTGGTGGTCGGTATTGAGAAAACTGGTGTTTGCAAAGTTGTCATCAATCTCTAAGTAAAGTTTAGTTTCACTAACTTTTTGATTCATTTTTTTTGCAACAAGACTCCTTAATTTTGACTCCAGAATAAAATTTCCGCCTTCTTCTAAAATCTCAGTAGCGAACACGTGTGCCCTGAGCTTCTCTGGCCTCAGAAACCATTTTCCATTTTCTTCCTTTATGAAAGAACAATTTTTTAAAAACTTGTTGGCATGATTCTTAATAAAGATATCGACCTGAAGCAAAAAGTGTTCTTTTTCGCTTTTGCTTTTTGGAGATTTAAACTCTTTTTCAATACCTTTCTTTAGGCCTTTTTCGATTTCTTTCAAAGTTGCACCGTCTGATGAGGGTTTTTCAGCAATCCCTGCAAGTGTTTCTGTGATCATTAAACCCATGTCAATTACTTTATTTTGTTTCATTATTATTCACCTCGTTTTCTTTAAGCCATTTTGTTGTTGCGTTGAAAAGATTTTCCTTTGCTTCTGTTTTGCTTTTTGGAGAAGAGTTCGAGGTTTCCAAAAAATGAAAATCCCCTACCTTATCCTCTTTCCTCATCTTTAACCCGCTAATAATCAAAGCTGGGATATTTCTTTCTTTTGCTAAAGATGCAAGAACCCAAGGCCCTTTTCCCTGCTTGCTTTGAGAGTTGAATTGCCCTTCTCCTGTTATCAGGATGTCACAATTGTCTATCGTTTTGTTTATTCCAGTTTTTGCCACAATAAAATCAGCTCCTTTTTTTATATTCACTTTAAACAACAAAGAAAGCCCTAAGGCAATCCCTCCTGCTGCTCCCAATCCGCCCAATTTTAAAAAGGATGGATCTTTTGTTTTTCCCTGAATGACATTGGAAAAATTAACCATCCCCCTCTCTAGAAGAGCTGTATTTTTTGGGGTGGCTCCTTTTTGTTTGCCAAAAGCAAAAACAGCCCCTTTGCTACCAAGCAAGGGAGCATGAACATCAGCAATTATATCAAAAATCACGCTTGGGAACAGGCAATTGCCTTTTTCTGGGTAAGGTTGGAGGTTTTTATTGCTTGTTTCTACTTTAGAAAAATCCAAAACTTCAGAACCTTTAATTTCGATTAAATTTTTAGGATATTCCTTGTTTTTAAAACGAACTCCCATCCCTTTAAGAAGCCCGAGCCCTGCATCAAGGGTTGAGGTCCCTCCAGCAGCGAGCCATACTTTTTTGACTTTTTTATTTAAAATGTCAAGAATGATTGGCGCAATTCCCAATGTACTTGTTTTCTCAGGATTCAAATCTTCAACCGTGAGGAGGGGAAGCCCGACAACTGATGCCATTTCAAATAATGCTATTTGTTCTTCTTTTAGAAAAAACCAACTAGCAACTATAGGTATGCCATTGGCTCCAACTGTTTCAACCTTGTGTTCGGTGTATTCATAATTTTCCAGAATAGCTTGAACAGTGCCTTCTCCACCATCAGCGAAATTTTTTATAGTTGTTTTTGATTTCGGAGAATATTCATGGACTGCTCTTGCAACAATTCTTCCTGCTTCTGCTGAACTCAAGGTCCCTTTGAAGCTGTCTAAAGCAATGAGAAATTTTTTATAGTTTTTGATTGTTTTACTAATAAATCGGTATTATTTGGCTAGAAAAAGCTTCGATTGTGATGTCATGTTTATTGTTTATCTGTACAGTCCAGGCAGGGACAAGTGTCTTTGGTTCATCTTTTTTCCAAGCCTCTTCCATGCCGTTGAAAGTATAAATCAATTGAACCTTGGTGACATAAACGTCAGCATAATATTTTCCAGCAAAAAAATTCTTATAAGCATACTCTATTGCATCCTTCACGGCCAACCATGCTGGAATAATTTCTTCCTCTGTGTCTTTTATCTCTTCTGGTAAAAGTCCCCAGGAAAAAGAAAATTGAAAAACCCTTCCCCCAATGATGACTGCTTGAACGAAATCGTTTTTTATAGGTATATCTTTAAAATACCTGCCGTACTCATATGTGTACCCCAATGGCAAGCCTCGGCTGTTGTTGAAAGATTGGTACTCTGGATGCTTTATGTCTGAAGTGCTGACTAGGGTTGCATCTAGCGGAAAGTGCCCGAAGTTGTCAATGAAGATTTCTAAAACCTTTTCGGCCTCTGGCCTTGTTGTTGGATACATCTCGTTTATATTTTGAAAAGGGTTCTTAAATTGAATGCCACCATGCTGAAAAACTAAAAGCTCTTTGCCTTCTGAAGTTGTATATTTTTGGAAATTTTGATCTATAACCCTTGTTAAACCGCTAGGTGTTTCAGATTCTATATTTTCCCCTAACAGGTTTTTTGCAATTTCAACATGTTTTGTTGCCGTGTAGTCAATCTTTATCTTGGGAAGTGTCAAAGTTCCCTCTGGAAGCACCACTCCTTCCACAAGAAAAGTCTTAACGAAAAGTTCTTCACTAGAAGGCTCCTCGGCAGCAATCCCTTTCGAGAAAAAAAGACTTCCGCACAAGAGTAAACTTAGAAGTTTATTCTTTCCCTTTTCGTTTTGTTTGAATAAATTTACTTTCATTCTTTTTTAATTTTATATCCAACAATGGTACATTATTTTTAGTTTTAATCCAAAATTGGATTAGGTTTGTTTGATTTTTCGAATTAAGATTTACCTATGAAAGTAAAGCATTTCATGGAATCTAGTCTTGGAAACTACCGAACTCCGCCTTTAGACAGAGAGATAAATGCCTGGATAGATGAGCAGAAGGGCAAAATTAAAATCTTGGATATCAAGTATTCTTCAGGTGTAACAATGGATACATCAAAAGAGGAAGATGGGATAAAGACAACAATGTTTGTTTCAGGGGCCTTAGTTTTTTACGAGGAAGTTTAGATCAGAAAAAACCCAGAGTCTTTAAGGTGGAGGGCTTCTAAATATTTTGCAATAAACCCTCCAAAGAAACATCGTGGTCAAAACTTCATGATAAAGGGTTCTGAATTGATTTACATAAAAAACCTTCTTGATAAGCATCTTTCAAACTGGACAATTGAAATAGGTGGTGGTTTGGGTTTTTTGACCGAGCTAATCAAAAAAAGGAAGGAGTTTAGTGTGTTTGAAATCGATGAAACACTTCACTCTCTTCTTGCTCAAAGGTTTGGAAAAGAGGTTGTAAAAAAAGACATCCGCTCGTGGAACCCAGAAAACGAGACATCTTCAGGATCTCTTGTCGGCAACCTTCCCTACTATCTTTCAGGAAGGATTCTGTGGACTGTTGCACAATGGCCTCAGAAAATAAATCATGCTGTTTTTACCGTTCAAAAAGAGGTGGCTGAACGAGTTTGTTCGAATTCTGGCACAAAATCATTTGGTGCTCTTTCAGGACCCCTGCAGCATTTTTACTCATGCAAAATTCAAAAAATATTGTCATCAGAATGTTTTTTTCCTCGACCAAAGGTAGAAAGTGCTGTTTTAACCCTGTTAAACAAAGGGAAAAAGGAGGATTTTAAACATGCTGAAAATTACTTGATGTTAAACAAAATCATGTTTTCCCAACGAAGAAAAAAGGTAAAAAACTTACTAAAAAATATAGTTTCAGAATCTGCAATTAAAAAAATCCCCGAAGGTTTCAGGGCTGAAGATTTAGACTCGGACCTTGGGTTGTTTTTAGTCAAAAATTTAAAATCTAAATAAAAATTCCCGGGAACCTTCGAACCTCCGAAAGAGTGAATACCGGCCCATCTTTCCAGATGTTAGTTACTCCGTATAAGTCCTGGTTTGACCAACCCATGCCTGATGTGAAGTTGCGATTAAAAAGAATGTATATATCTTTGTCTTTAATGTTTGTTTGTTCTAGGGTTTTAGATATAGCTTGCTGAAAATTTTCATCTCCTGAAATGGCAACGGCATCAACGGCCGAAAAATTATGTTGTTCTAGCTGTTTGCTAATAAAAGAATTCAGGTCTTGGGGTCCTTTTTTGGTCAAGTCAAAAATTTGACCATCAACAGGAGACTCTTCGTTGTTACATGTTTTTTCTAAAGAGCTCTTCATGACTGGATTTTTTGGAGAAGATGTGAAGTGAAAAAGTGTGATGTCTGAACCTGTTTGAATAAGGTCATTTATGAGTTTTTTCTGCGACAAAATGCCATCATCTTTGTTTATCAAGAGAATCTTTTTGTAGTTTTTTTTGGCAAATGGGAATCCGTTTCCGAAAGGTCCTCTCAAAGTTATACATTCTCCTTTTGGCAAAAGCATGATTTTGTGTGTGACTGAATTGTTTTCTAAAAATGATACGGTTGCTATTCCCTCTTCCCAATCCGTTACCCATGCAGATGTCTCACCAATGCCAAAAGTTCCGATTTTAAAAACCTGACCTGCAGATAATTCCTTTGAGCAAGAAAAAGAAACGGAACCAATAGCACCTTCTTTGGTACTTTCAGTTAGATTTACAACTTGAGGTTGGAGGTTCATGTCCCAAAATCCACGTTTGCAATTATTTTTCTGATGTCATGTTTTGTTGTCATTCCAGCAATACATCTATGTGCTCCGGAACACCCAATAAAGCCGTGTCGTTTTGGAAAAAAGTGAAACATTTCTAATATCCAATCCTTGAATTTTTCTTTTAAGCTTGGTTTGTAATCATACCCGTTGGGCAAGACAGAAAAGTTGGGTGAATACATTGTTGTCCATGTTTTATATCTTGTACCACGAGTACCTTTAGACACATCAACAATTTTAAAATATGTTCCAGAATAAAAATAACGTGTAGCTACAGAGTCAGCTATTACCCCTAAATATATCTCGTCCCAATAAGGCAATGTGTATATTTCACTGTCTGTAAAATCTTTCCATTTGTCTAAATGTAAATCGAAGTCTGTTGTTCCTTTCGATCTTTTTTGGATATCCCATGCTTCGTTTCGAACAATGTCGTCTGCTTCGTTGAAGTGTTCGGAAACAAGATTTTCTCCTTCTTCAGAAAGAGTTTCAACATAGTAGCTTCTTCCAAGATCTGTTAAAAGAATATCCGAACCTTTTTTTGGAAACAAATCGACACCAACAGCCTCAGCAAAACAACACGGTGCGGGATTGTGATAGCCTAAAGAAACTACTGTCGTATTGTCTCTTTTTGCCTTGTATCTTTCATCAACCTTGTCTTTTAGAAGATATGCGTCCATGATTTCAAGACCTCTAACATCTGGTGGCCTAAGTCCAAAAACAACTCTTGGTGTTGTATCGGGTTTAATTTCCTCCACAACAACCTCTCCTCTTCCCTTGATTTCAAAATTACAAATTGGATCTTGCTGTGGAGAAAAGATGTATTTAGGACAATCTAAACTATTTGTGAATTCTGTTGCTACATCTTCGCCTTTTGGATTCTTTAAATAACTCACTGAATCTCTCTCTCCAACGGGAGCCCAAAGCTCATTACGCCTTCTTATATCCTCAAGCCAATATTTGAGTTTGGCTTTTGACAAAACATAATTATTCATTGTCATAAACTTTCCTTCTTCAATAAGGGGTTTGTGTCGTCAAAACCCGGCCTGTAATCAAAGTTTCTCCTAAACTCTCTTGCAGCCCATGCTCTAAGGGTGGAGAGGGGTATCTTTGTTGGCTCTTCGGTCAAGTCGGACAAATCAAAACCAGATGCACGGCCCATAGATTGGTAAACCCAAGAAAGATGTTCATAAAACAACTCACTAGAACTGTAAGTTGACTTTATGTATTTGAATTTCTCCAAATGGTCTCCTCCAGCATATGTTGAAGGAAAAAGGTTTTTGTTGTGGTCAGGGTGTTTGTTTTCTTCAAAATATTGCAACCAATAAGCCCTTCTTTCTTTATGTGTCATTTGTTGAAGTCGTTCAACATTAGTACGAGACAAAATCGGCTTCTGCAATTTCTTTTGCTTGTCCAACTCGCTCATCCATCTTGGCTCAACAAGGATATCGTATTCAGATGGAACCTCGTAAAGGTCATGTAGGGCCCAATCCCAAAGAGCCTCGGGGTGTTCATTTACAGAAAGTGTGTTTTCGTTCTCTCGATTCACGGAAAGCTTTCTTGGATCTAGTATCCCTGGAAACCTAACGCCAATAATATGAATATTTTGTCTCTTTACAAGGCCGTCTTTTTCGAGCTCTTTGATAGATCTTACAGTTGCTGGAGTTGCCACTATTCCAACATTTCCAGTAATTCCTGGCAAATAAACAGCTAAATTCATTGCTGAAAAACTATTAAAAACTATTCTTTGAGCATCATCTGGGGTAAAAGCAAAACAAGGAGATGTCGTTCCTGGATACGGCCCTGTTTCATAACCTATAACAACACTCACTCGTTCGAGTTGCAAAAGCCTTCTGGCTTCTCTTTGTATTGTTATTCTCATTTCATTCATTTATCAAATACCCAATGGCCCCAAGTCTGAAAGTGTGTTGTGAAAATCTTTCAAATGTTGCGCTACCTCGTCAACCTGGTGAGAGTCCATAAAAAGAATCTTCACTCTTTCTGACTCTATACCTCCAGCATCCAAAACTCCTTCAAGAGCTTTAAACCTTCTTTTCGCAAGATAATTGTCAGTATGGAATTTTCCCCTTCCTAAGGGCCCCCCAACAATAAAGACTCCGTCGGCTCCATTGAAAAAACTTTTCAAGACGAGAAGGGGGTCTAGATGAGCTGTTGATCTTATACGTAAAAACCTATAGCACGGGGAATATGAGATTTCCTCCCTTCCGAGTGTCTCCAAAAGTGGATAGCCCCCATGTTGAGAAGCAAACCCTGTTATTTTTGGCTCCCAAGAAGAATTTTCCACTTGATTGCTCCATATGTTTTCAATTTCAGCAATTGATTTCGCCAACTCCCACCCATGCAATTCGATATTTCTTGTCGGAGATGCTGGAACCGATGCTCCACTTTCTGTTTTTCCAAAAACGGTATTTAGTCGTGTGTAACTCATTCCTCCTTCTTCGTTTTTTTGAAAACTTTCAGGGGAAACGGTTTGTGCAGAATTATCGAATCTAGCTAATTTATCATCTTTTTGCTTAAGCCTATATGGCTCTCCTGTTTTTTTACCAAGAACTGCCAAAGCTTTAGCAACCGCTGACTCAGCTGTCAAAACAGCAGCGCGAATATCTCCAGGAGATGCACAGTCACCGCAAACAAAAACTCCGGAATTGCTCGTTGAGCAAGGGTCTAGGGAAGCGTGGGTCTCTGAGAGGAATCCTGAATTATCGCAACCTATATCCATAATTTCTGCAAGATTTTTTGTATCTGGAGATGGAGATATTTCTGTAGCCAAAACAACTTTTGATGCTGAAATCTGCTGCTCTTCTCCTTGGATTAAATTGTGAAAACTTACAGAAAGACCATTCGTTTGAGATGTTACTTTTGAAACCGCCCCTCTAATCATCTCGATTTTGTATTTTTGTTCAGCAGTTTTTAAAAACTCTTCATACCCTTTTGTTCTTGATCGTCTGTCTGAATAGATTACCACTGTTCTTGTTTTGTCTTTTGAAGATTTTTTAACAGAGATAGCCTGTTTGACAGATGTCATGAGTGGAACTTCTGAAGCATAAGGAACCCCTCTTTTTGGATCATTGCTTCCAGCATCTACAACCCAGAGAACGGCTTCGGAATCCTCTTCCGCCTGTGTGTTTGATTCAAAATGCATGGCTGTAACAACATTTTTGTTTTTTGCTGAGGTCAGGTTTGTGAGTTTTGAAACATCCATCATCTGTGCTCCGAAAGCCATAATGATTGCTCCGACCTTTTCATGAACAATTTTTTCTTTTTCTGACGTGTCAACAGTTCCGTCTGGAACAAGTGTGATTAATTTTTTTACCTCTGGATGATTTATGTGCTCTGGATCAATCAAAAACAACGGCGGAACACATCCTGGATATGGTTGATATAAAACTTTTGCTGAAGAATTGCTTGGTCCGTACTTGTTTGGAAAATCTTGTGTTAGTTCTGCTGTTATTTTTTCAAAATTATCTATTTTTTGGCTGTCAACATACCTGGGTTTTTTTGAAATCTCAATATCAAAATCCCCTCTAACTCCTGAAACTGATTTAACTTCGGAGTAGTCATACAAAACAATATTTTCGTGTTGGTGGCACCTTATAGAAAGGTTTCTCATCAAGTCCTCCGCCTCTTCCAATTTTGGCCAAAGGTTTTTCAAAAGTGCAACACGCCCTCCAAGAGCAGGTGCCTTTTCTACCAAAACAACACTGTATCCGGCGTCGGCAATTCTTAAAGAGGCGGACATTCCTGCAACACCTCCGCCAACAACTAAAACCTGTTGTTCTACCCTCATTGGTGTTTCGTTGAGCGGTTTACCTTTTTCGGCTTTCATTACAGCTGTTTGTATTAGGTGGAACGCTTTCTCGTTAGCTTTTTCAGGCTCATCGTTATGAACGCTTGCAACCATTTCTTTTAAATTCACGACCTCTAAAAGATATTCGTTTATTCCTGCTTTTTTAAGTGTTGTCCTAATGGTCTCCTCTCTTTTGTCGACAGATCCGCAACCAATAACAACATAACCGATGTTTTGTTCCTTTATCTGCCTCTCCATCGCCTCTAGGCCTTCTATGGTATTAAGGTCCTCGTGTATAAACACGTTACTTACTTCCTGAACGTTCTTAATGAGCTTGTCAGAAATTGCCTTTAGGTCTAATGGGTGTAGGCTTTTACCCTCTTCGCTAAGAAAAACACCAATTCTTGCCATAATTCTTCCTCCGTTTTTTTTGAAATCTAAAACCTTTTAATTCTATTGAAAAGATGTCATTCTTTACCTTTTTAGCCTTCGTTTATTTTCACTATGAAAACACTGAGGTAAAAAAGAGCTATCAAGGGTATGGCAATAATAACCTGGGTAACAACATCTGGTGGAGTGATAAAACCTGAAATTATTAAAAGAAAAACAATTGCATAAGGACCGTTTTTTTTAACTATTTTGGAAGTTATTAACCTTAATTTTGCAAGAATTCCCATTACTATTGGAAGTTGAAATGCAACAACTGCAGCAAGCATCATTGACTGGATAAAATTGAACCAGTGTTGAAGTGTCCATGTTGGATCTAATTGATTTGAAGTTGTTGTTTTGAAAAGAAAACCAACAGAAACAGGAATTAGAACTTCCCAGCAAAAAAAAGCGCCTAGGATTGCGATTAGAAAAGCTGGAATCACAAAAATTTGAAAAGTCTTTCTTTCTGTTTTTTTTAGAGCAGGCCATGCAAAAAGAGCAATTTCACGAACAATTAACGGTGAGGCAACTATAAAACCGCACATTAAAACTAATTTGATGGGGATAAGAAAGCCTTCTTGCGGGGATAAAACAACTAGTGAATCTATTCCTACTTGTTTTAATGGTTCTTGTAAGTGTTTTAAAAGGAATTCATGGAAAAAAGAAAGAAAGGCAGAAGCTGATATCCAGAAAACTAAACTTCTTAAAATTGTTTTTTGTAAATCTGAAACATGTTCGGACAAAGACATTTTTTTGTCTTCCATTTTTTTTAACTATTCGTCTTTGTCTTTTGTGCTTTTTTTTCCCTCTTCAAGACCTTTCTTGAATTCACCACTTGTTCTTCCAAGCGATCTTGCAAATTCTGTAACCTTTTTTGGACCAAAAAGCACCAAGACAACTAGTGCTATTAAACCAATCTCCATCGGTCCTAAAGCAAAAATTAATTTAAACATCATATTCTCCTTAAGTATGGATTGCTCCATGTCCAGAAGCTTCAAGAGAGGCCTCTTTTAAAGCTTCGCTTAATGTTGGATGAGCGTGGATAAAAACACCAACATCTTCAGCAGTTCCGCAGAAACCCATGACCATTGCGGCCTCTCCGATTAATTCGGAAGCTTTTGGCCCTAATATATGCACTCCCAAAACCGTATCTGTTTTTTTGTCAGACAAAACCTTAACAAATCCCTCTGTACAGCCGATAGCCATGGCTCTTCCGGATGCTGAAAATGGAAACATACCTGTATTGAATTCTATGCCTGCTTTTTGGAGTTCAAGTGTGTTTTTTCCAATAGAAGCACCTTCTGGGTGTGTGTAAACGACTGATGGTATCAAACTGTAATTAAGTATTGTTTTTTTACCAGCAACTCTTTCAGCAACCACAACACCTTCTTCACTTGCTTTGTGTGCGAGCATTGGTCCTGGAACCAAATCTCCTATTGCATAAATCCCTTCTTGAGATGTTTCCAGTTTTTCATCAACAACAACAAAACCCCTTTCGTTTCTTTTTATCCCTAAAGCATTGAGATTAATGTTGCCGTCATTAGGCTTTCTTCCAACAGCAACAAGGACTTGTTCTGTTGTTTGTTTCTCTTTTTTTCCGTTTTTTTCAACATTCAATATGATTTTGGTTTTAGTTTTTTTAGATCCTGTTACCTTGGTTGATGTTTTGAATTTGATGCCTTGCTTTTTTAAAGATTTCCTAAGCTGTTTACTGATCTCTGGGTCCATCAAGGGGACAATGCTGTTCATCATTTCGACTACAGTCACTTTTGTCCCTACTCTGTTATAAACACTTGCCATCTCCAAACCAATATACCCTCCACCTATAACAACCATTTCTTTTGGTATATTTGGTTGTGAAAGGGCTTCTGTTGAATTGATTATTTGTAATCCGTCAAAAGGTAAAAAGGGTATCTCTATCGGTGTTGAACCTGTTGCCAAAACAACATTCTTTGTTGCGAGGTTGTTTCTGCCCACAATCACGGTGTGACGAGATTTGACCTGGGCACAGCCTTTGAAATAATCTATTTTTGATTTGGCAAGAAGAAATTCAACACCAGAGGTTAGTTTTTCGACTATCCCTTCCCTTCTTTGCTGTAAGGTTTTCCAATTTATTTTTAAATTTTTTGCTTCAATGCCGTGTTCGTTGTTTTCTTGAACTTCTGAAAATATCTCCGTTGAATCTAAAAGTGCTTTTGATGGTATGCACCCTACATTTAAACAAGTTCCTCCTGCTCTTTCTTTTTCCACAACTGCAACCTTCAAACCAAGCTGAGCTGCCCTGATCGCACAAACATATCCGCCTGGACCTGCTCCTACAATAACAAGGTCGTATTTCACGAAATTGGACCTGTAGCCAAAAGGCCTGGGTGTTCAAGAAGTTCTTTAAATCTGCACAAAAACCTTACAGCAAGAACACCATCAACCATCCTGTGGTCACTTGACAAAGAGATGTAAACCATTGGTTTAACAACGACATTGCCGTCTACAACAACAGCTCTTTCTTTTACTGTGTGTATCCCTAAAATGCCCGCTTCTGGCTGGTTGATTATCGGTGCGGACATCAGCGGTCCTCCAAACATTCCAGCATTGGTTATGGTGAATGTGCCTCCAGTAATGTCCTGCATTGTCAATTTGTTTTCTTGTGCTGCAGTGGCAAGTCTGTTAATCTCCAATGCAAGATTTTCAAGATTGAAAAAATCTGCATTTTTAATAACTGGAACAATTAAGCTTTCCCCCACACTTGCAGCCATCCCAATGTTCCTGTAATTTTTAGTAACTAACTCTTCTCCGTCAATAGAAACGTTCATCCTTGGAAAGTCTTTGAGTGCTTGTGCTGCCGCTCTAACAAAAAAACTCATCAAGGTCAATCTTGCGCCCTTTTCTTTGAGTTTTTCTTTCATATTTCTATACACAGCAAGAGTTTCGCTCATATCAGCCTCGTCAACAATTAAAAAATGTGGGCTCGTTGAAACTGAATTGACCATATGTTTTGCCATTGCAGCCATTGAACTGTTGATAGGTTGTCTTGTTTCTGTGTTGTTTGGAGATTTTGTATCCAGTTTAGATATTTTTGGCTTTTTAAAAGACAAGACGTCTTTCATTTGGATTCTTCCGTTTGGTCCAGATCCGGTGATTGAAGTTAGGTCGATTTCGTTTTCTTGAGAATACCTTCTAACAGCAGGGCTTGTCCTAATATCTTTGGTCTTTTGAGGCGAGCCTTGGATGTTTTTTCTTGGCTCGGGTGTTGGCTCGGGGGTTGGCTCGG
>CAYFJE010000001.1:0-38513 GCA_964343345.1 uncultured bacterium | reverse complement strand
TTTTCTTTTGATAGAAAAAAATCTTTCTCTGAAAAGTCGTCAAAATAAATATCTTCCCTAAAATAGACATCTCTAAAAACCTTTTCTCCAGAATCATCTTCTATGTTTAGCAATTCATCTCTCAAAGATTCCCTTAGTCCTGAATATTCTCTCCTTGAAACAGTTCCACCCTTTTCCCTTCCTTCCAAATTCAAATAAACCCTTCCAGGAAGGATAGAAAAAGCCTTGCTTTCAGGCAGGATTTCTGGACTAAAAGAAGATGAATTCTCGCCAAGCTTGAGCCAGGAATTCTCAGAAAGCCAGGAATTTAAATCAAACTCATATAAAGTTTTACAAAAACCATGGTCAGAAAGCATTACATAAGTACAGTCATCTCCATTTTCAAAAAACCATTTCAAATGTGAATCAACCAGAGAGTAAAAATTCTCGAACTTATTCCTCCATGGCCTTTCCCCATCTTCCCATTTTTCCCAAAGAAAATGATGCAACCTATCGGTTCCCATTATGTGAAGGTGAAAAAAATCCCAAGATTCTTCTTTAAAAAATTTTTTCGCAAGACTGATTCTTGTTTCTTCTGTTTTTACTAAATCGTCATACCATAGAGAAAGGTCTTTTTTGGCAAGACTGTTATCTGGATCTGGCTTGTATCCAATCTCGTTTAAATATTCTTCATGTTTTTCTGGATGAACTATCCCCGAGTTACCTGGAGGAGATAAAAAACCTCCAACGATAACGCCGTCTAGGTTTTCTGGAGGATAATTTAATGGAACATTTATCACCACTGGCTTAAAACCATTCCCTGAAAGGGTTTTCCACAAGCTGTCGCCTTTTCTGTAAGTTGAATTAACAACATACATTCCATCTTTTGAAGATCCGACATGCCTGTCCATAAAACCATAAATATTATGCTTGCCTGGATTGTTTCCCGTCATGAAACTAGTCCATGCAGTTGCAGACTCACAAGGATGTACCGATTTGATTTCAACAGGAGCAGAGCCACTTTCATCTATCTTTTCTTTCAAGGAAGGCATTAAACCTCTTTTCATAAAATCCTCAAGAAGAGTCAAAGGAACTCCATCTAAACTCAGAATAACTATTTTCTTCATAACCTAACTTTAGATTATAGGATTAAGTCATGACGAAAAAAAAATGGATGATTCTGTTAAGTGTAGTTTTAGCAGCAATACTGCTTAATCATTTTGTTTTCAGTAAAACAAATACAGACAAGAACTCAACTTTAGAGATTAAAGAATCTGAAAAAGAAACCCAAAACCTTTGGAAACTTGAAGATTCTGTATCAATCAACCATGAAGGAACATTGGTTCAACTTTTAGAAAAAATTGAATCAAACTCAAGCTTCAAAATAAATCTGGACATCTCGGAATCAAAGAAAGAAGAATTGAACAAAAATTTTACACTCATTGTTGATATGAAAGTTTATGAGATTATCGGCTTGGCATCTCAGTCCATGGGGTTGAATGTAGTCATAAGTGACGATTTTAAAGAAGTCCTGATACACGACTAGTCATTTGAAAATTACTTCTTTATCAAAAACCTCTTCATAAGAAAGCTCATGTCCATAAACCCATTCCTCTTCAAGGAAATATTCGGTTTTTCTATGGAATCCATTATCAGTAATTGTTGTCTTGGATCTAACAGCCGTAATCCCATTCTCATTCCCAACAACATCCTCATAACTTGCAAGAGCGTCATCCTCGATGTAGTATTTCTGCTGTGTATAAAAACCAGCAGTCGTAAAATACCAACCTGTCAACACCTCTTTTTCCCTATCCCACATAATCACTATTTCTCCACCATACTCACCATCATTGATTGAATGAGTGATTCGTATTCCGTTTCCATTCAAAATCCGCTCCCAGTATTGCACATCTGTCATAGAACTTCCCTGAGGATTAGCAGCAAATTCGCCTTCGTATGTTTTCCCTATAAATGATTCAAAATAAGACAACTCTTCAGAAAGGTCTTTATTGCTGTTGGCTGTTGGGGAAAAAAAGACAAGAAGTAAAAATAAAATTTTTTTTATTGCTTTTTCCTCTTTGGTGTTTTTTTTGCCTTGGTTTTCTTTGGGCTCTTTTTCTTTTTCTTTTTTTCTATCTTTTCATTCCAGGCTTCAAGTTCAAGTCTCGGAGACTCCCTGTATTCTTGCAGTTTTTTCTCAACTTCATTAAAAACAGAACCTTCCGACCATGATTTTTTTGCCTTATCCCATATTCCAGCCTCTTTTCCAGTAAGTATCTCAATACCCTCTTCAATCCTTTTAACCGCCCATACATTGAACTCACCCTTCTCTATGGACTCCATAACTTCTTTTGAAAGGATTAGGTTTTCTACATTTTGATGAGGGATGATAACTCCCTGCTCTCCATTCAAACCTCTCGCTTTACAAAGATCATAGAAACCCTCAACCTTTTCATTTGCACCACCTATAGGTTGAACCTCTCCCTTTTGATTAACCGAACCAGTCACAGCAATCCCTTGGTTTATCGGAATTTCTGAAATGCTAGATAAAATCGCATAAAGTTCTGTTGATGATGCTGAATCACCGTCAACCATTCCATATGACTGCTCAAAGGCAATTGATGCAGCAACAGATAAAGAATTATGTTTTCCAAAATGTTCATGAAGCCAACCGGAAAGTATCATGACCCCCTTGTTGTGTATATTTCCTGATAGGTCGGCCTGCCTTTCTATATTTACCACATTGCCTTTTCCCTGAAAGGTGTTTACGGTTATTCTGCTTGGCTTTCCAAAAGACTCATCTGAAATAGTTAAAACCGCCAAACCGTTAATAGACCCGACTTTCAAACCATCTGTCTCAACAATAATATGCTTCCTTTCAAGCATTTCTTGCATATGATCGGGAATTAACCCATTTCTTCTTTTTCTTGCTTCTACAACATCATCAATATGCTTGGAGTTAACGGTTTTGGAATTATCATCGACTGCAAACTGGCTTGCCTCCCTCATCAAGTCAGTAATGACTCCGAATTTTGTTGAGACTTTTTTCCTGTCCCCTGCCAACCTAACACCGCATTTGTACAAACCTTGAATTGCAGAAATGTCAAAATCTAACAAATCCTCCTCGTTTATCCTTGCTTTCACAAACGAACAGTAATCCTTGAAAGATTCAGAACTTGATTCATAAGTGTTATTGAAGTCAGCCCTTACCTTGAAAAGCTCCTTGAAATCTTGATCGTGCGAAGAAAGAAGATGGTATATCCACGGACTTCCAATCATCACAAGCTTAAGACTCATTGGTATTGGAACAGGCTTCATTGTTGAACTTGCGGCATACCCAGCATGATCAGCAATATCCTCTATCAATATCTCTCCGTCAGTTAAAGCTCTTTTTAAACCATCCCAAGCAACAGGATGCTTGAGAACATCTAGAGCTTCGAGAATCAAATATCCACCATTTGCTTTATGCAATGCCCCTGACTTTATCATCGTAAAATCAGTTGTCATCATACCCATTTCAAC
Organism: uncultured bacterium; assembly: GCA_964343345.1. Classification (GTDB taxonomy): domain Bacteria; phylum UBP7; class UBA6624; order UBA6624; family UBA6624; genus UBA6624. The sequence goes on along the minus strand of CAYFJE010000001.1, from coordinate 35,012 downwards.
TCTTCTTTCCATCTTTCCAATAAGGTTTGCGAAAGTGGCATTTTTTTCAAGAACAACTGGAGAGCCTTTTTCTAGAGACATATCAACAATCAAATTCACCCTGTACTTTCTCAAGTCTGGACCGGCGGGCATAGGCATAGGAATAACAGGCATTTGTCCGGCGGAAGGATCATTTTTCTTTCTAAAAGAGTCTGCATTCTTTAAAACATCTTCCTGTAGGTCAATCAGCCATTTTGAAACTTCCTTCATGTCTCTATAATCATCTTGGAGTCGTCTCATATGTCTCCCAACAGAGAAAAGTATCAATCTTCTGTCTAAGTCATTTACCTCTTTCTGTATCTCGTCGTCTATTTGCTGTATTTGCTCCAAATGATCGTTTAACTCTTCCTGAAGTTTATCCTGTGTTTCTTGCATTTCTTCTTTTACATTTTCAGGAAGTGCTCTAAATTTTCTCTCATCTATCGGCTCTCCTTCCCAAATTGGAATAGTGATAATTCCCATACTTGTTTTTTTAAGCAAAAAGTTATGGGAAGAAGTTATTTCTTCCATTTCTTTGATGATTCCTTTCTTTTTTTCAGAACCTTTTTTTCTAAGTTTATCTAATTCTTCCTTGTATTCTGAACCTTCAAAAGCATTTGGAATTTCATCCTTTAATCTGTTTATTAGTGTCTCTAAATCCTCTGTAAATTTCTTACCTCTTCCAGGACTTAAACTTAAAGCTAAAGGTTCATCCGGTTTGGAAAAGTTATGTACATAACACCAGTCATTTGGAACAACAGCTTTAGAAGAAAGATGATCAACATATTTTTGAACAGTTGAAGTTCTTCCAGACCCAGAAATACCAGAAACAAAAATGTTGTAACCAGGCTTGTTCATCCTTAAACCAAACTTAATCGAATCTACTGCTCTTTCTTGCCCAATGATTCGATCCCCTATTGATTTAACATCATCTTCAATCTTGTAATTAAAATTGAAATCACAATCTTTAGGAGAAAGAAGACAACTTAGCTTTTTGCCAGAAAAATTACCTTTCATAAACTATAAGTTTATCCTACCATTATTCGATTATTAGTTCTAGAATCGCAGTTTTAGAGTGAAAAAGACAATTAACAATGTAATGGTCTCAGTAGCGACCGTTAATGGGTCTGGATCCCAAAGTGCAAACCTTATCATTCATCGCTCTCTTTTCAGGATGGGGCTTCCTGTTTCGGGGAAAAACCTTTTCCCATCTAACATAGCGGGGCTTCCTACATGGTTCTTAATCAGGGTAACTGAAGAAGGCTACAATGCTCCGGCAGATGAAATAAATATTTCGATATTGATGAATGCAGAAACCTGGGATGAAGATTTAAACAAACTAAAAAAAGGTTCAGTAGTAATAGCTAATAGCGATTTAGGAAGAAAAATCGATAGAGACGATCTCCTGGTCTATGAAATACCCTGTTCTTCAATTGCAAGAAAAATTGATACAAAATTAGCAAAACTAATAACAAATACGGTTTATGTCGGGGTTTTAGCGGAACTTCTTGAAATCGAACAAGAGGCAATCATAGATGCTTTAAATCACCAATTTAACCGTAAACAAAAGGCAATAGACCTAAATCTCAAAGCAATCGATGAAGGCAGACAATATATAAAGGAAAACTACAAAAAAGAACAGCCATGGAAAGTTGAGAGAAAAAATCTGACTAAAAACAAAATGATAATAGAAGGAAATCAAGCAGGGGCATTAGGTTCAGTTTTCGGTGGTGTTACATTTTTATCATGGTATCCAATTACTCCTTCTAGCTCTTTAGCAGAAAATCTGATTTCCTACTTGAAAGACACAAGGGAATATGTTGATGGAGTTAAAACCTATGCAATTATTCAAGCAGAAGATGAACTTGCAGCTGCTGGAATGGTTTTCGGTGCAGGTTGGGCTGGATCTAGAGCAATGACAACAACGAGTGGTGCTGGAATATCCCTGATGACTGAGTTTATCGGCTTGGGCTATTATGCGGAGATACCGGGTGTGTTTTGGAATATACAGAGAGTTGGGCCTTCAACAGGGCTTCCAACCAGAACCCAGCAATCCGACATAACTTTTTGCTACAAACTTGGACACGGAGACTCGACACACCCTGTCCTCTTGCCTGCAACTCCAGGCGAATGTTTTGAATTCGGTTGGAAATCTTTTGATGTAGCAGAAAGATTTCAAACTCCAGTTTTCGTCCTTTCTGATTTAGATTTAGGAATGAATCCATGGATTGTGGATGATTTTGAATACCCTGACCAGCCTCTCGACAGAGGAAAAATCCTTAATAAAGAAGACCTTGATAAACTTGAAAATTGGGGCAGATACAAGGATGTTGATGGCGATGGAATTGGCTATAGAACATTACCTGGAACAGATCATAAGAATGCTTCTTACTTCACAAGAGGAAGCGGACATGATGAAAATGCTGCATACACCGAAGACAATGAAGTCTATGCAAGAAACATGAAACGGCTTGCAAAAAAACATGAAGGTTTAAGAATGAAGTTACCACAACCAACAATAGAACACTCTTCAAATTCTGAAATAGGAGTCATATCCTTTGGGACTGTTCATGCCTCGATGGAAGAAACAATTGACCTTCTTGAAAAAGAAAAAATAAAAATTGACTATCTTAGAATAAGGTCATTACCTCTTTCTCCAGAGGTGCATAAATTCATAAAAAAACATAAAAAAACTTTTGTAGTAGAGCAAAACAGAGATGCACAAATGTTTAACTTGATAAAGGAAGAATCAAGTTCAGAAAACATAAAAAAACTTCATTCTTATGCTTACTCAGACGGAATGCCTTTGGGAGCATCAAAAATATCACAAAATATCAAGGAAAATTTATGAGCAAAGAAAACATATTAGGAATACCTGTACAAGATTACAAAGGAGCAAAATCAACTCTATGTGCAGGATGTGGACATGACTCAATTACTGACAAGATAATAAAAGCCTGTTTCAACAATGGTGTAAAACCGAACATGGTCGCAAAAATGTCTGGAATAGGATGCAGCTCAAAAACACCGGCATACTTCCTTTCTCAGTCTCACGGTTTCAATTCTGTACATGGAAGAATGCCTTCTGTTTCCACTGGAGCTGCTTTGGCAAATAGAAAACTTACAGTTTTAGGTGTTTCTGGAGATGGAGACACTGCAAGTATAGGAATAGGTCAATTTGTACATTGTGTTAGAAGAAATGCACCGATGGTTTACATAATTGAAAACAATGGTGTTTATGGCCTTACCAAAGGACAATTTTCTGCAACTGCCGACGAAGGTTCAAAATCAAAAAGAGGAGTCCCTAATGAAATACCCCCAATAGACCTAACGAGTTTAGCGATACAACTCGGATGTGGCTTTGTTGGAAAAAGTTTTTCAGGGGCGCCAAAACAACTTACACCCTTGATACAAGCAGCATTAAGTTATCAAGGAACAGCAATAATTGATGTTATATCTCCCTGTGTAACATTCAACAACCATGAAGGAAGTACGAGAAGTTACAACTATGTAAAAGAACATGATATTGAACTTCAAAATTTAGATTACATTCCTAGCTATACTCCAATAGAAGAAATAGAAATCCCTCAAGGAGAATCGACAGATGTTGAGCTTCATGATGGATCGATGATAAGACTTACGGCTACAAGAGATGACTATGATGTTTATAACAGAAATGGAGCTATCGCTGCAATAAACGACTCAATGGAAAAAGGAGAACACCTAACTGGACTCCTCTATCTTGACAATTCAAAAAAGACTCTTTATGACGACTTAAACCTATGCGAGACACCATTGGCTCACCTTGAAGAAGAAAGAACACGACCTACAAAAGAAAAACTTCAAGAAATAATGGCTAGATACAAATAGAAATATAATAAAAATATGCCTGATGGAATTCTTCTTTTACCAATAACTCTTATTGTCTGCCTTGCCTTCAACTATTTTACAAAAGAGAAAGAAAACATCAAGGGAACGGCATTGAGATGCTCTCGTGGAATCCTTAGAACAAACTTAAGGATAATGCTTTTTCTTATTGTTTCAACCATTGGAGTAACCTTTGTGTTTGGTATCCTTGAAACTGTTGGCGCCCGCTATGCTAGCAAGGATCTTCCAAGTGTTGTTGGAAGTTTGGGTCCTTTCCTAGCTTTACTTACTGTAATAATGATATCTGAATATTTTTTCATAGCTATAGACAAGAAAGGCACCCTTGGTCTTTCTTTTTCAAAGACTAGAGCAAGAGAAGGTTTAGAAGGGGTTATGTACGGAGCTTTGATCCTTATCGCATGTCTTCTTCCTGCAATAATAACGAAATCAATTGATCCATTTGCCATGATGGCCGAAAGACTTGATCCTTCAGTTCTTTCAAACTGGCTTGGAATGCTTGTTATTGCGGCACTTTTCGAAGAAGTCGTTTTTAGAGGATATGTATTTAGAACCATGACATACACATGCCCTTTATGGGTGCCTTTAAGTCTAACATCTTTGCTTTTCTCTTGGGTTCATTGGGAGCAAGCAGCAGCAATTCAAGAAGGCTCCCTCCTTTTGTCAATATTCAAAATAAATGTTTTTTTGGCTGGTTGGCTCATGGCAAAACTAGTACTGAGAACAGGAAATCTTTGGTATGCATGGTGGTGGCATTTTTCGTGGAACTTTACACAAGGCCCTATCTTTGGAATTTCTGTCTCTGGAACAGAAATAGGAACCAATTTTGGCGCAATATACAGTGACTCAGGAATCAATTGGATAACTGGAGGTGGGATCGGTATTGAGGCATCGATTCCAGCAACAGCAATTCTCTACATCGCTATACTGAAAGAAAAAGAAATATTAAATTTTTTTAGAAAAAAAGAAGCAACTACTGTATAAAACTTTTTAAAATATCAGGAATTTCTGACAATTTTTCAGGAACTAAAATTCCAACTTTCTCTAAAGCTTCGACTTTACTTTGAGGAGTTCCCTTGTTCCCTTCGACTATTGCTCCGGCATGACCCATTGCTTTTCCAGGAGGAGCTGTTCTTCCTCCAATAAAACCAACTATTTTTTTTGATATCCTCTTAAGTGAAGGTATCATCTCAGCAGCTTCCTCCTCATCAGAACCCCCTATCTCTCCAGCCATTACAACTGCAGAAGTCTCTGGGTCTTCATCAAAGGCTTTCAACACTTCTGTAAACCTTGCTCCTATAACTCTGTCACCACCTATTCCTACAGCTGTAGAAATTCCTAACCCGGCTCTACTGACAAGATCAACTAGTTCATAAGTTAAAGTTCCAGAACGGGACACAAGGCCTATTTTCCCTTTATTGAATATGCTTTCAGGCATAATTCCCATAGATGCCTCACCAACAGAAAAAATCCCAGGACAATTTGGACCTATCATAATTACATTATTTTCTCTAACTAATGCTCCAATTTTTATCTCATCATGGAGAGGAATTCCTTCAGTAATAACAACCAAGAATTTAATTCCAGATTCAACAGCATCTTTTACTGCAGCCAAACAAAATCTAGCTGGAACAAAAATTACAGAAGATTTTGAACCTGTTTTCTCGATGGCATCAAAACAATTATCAAATATAGGCAAATTCAGATGCTCTGTATTCCCTTTTCCGGGAGTGACGCCTCCAACAACCTTTGTACCGTAACTAATCATATTTTTTGTATGAAAAGTGCCTTCTCTTCCTGTCATGCCTTGTACTATGACCTTCGTATCTTTTTTCAACCAAATACTCATTGCCCTTTACCTAGCCTGACAGCCTGCTCTGCAGCTTTGTCCATAACATCCGTAACACTTAAGTTTGTTTCTTTTTTAAGTATCTCCAAACCTTCTTCAGACCTTGTCCCGGTCAATCTTATAACTATAGGGACCCTGGGTTTTGCATTATTGACAACATCAGCTATCCCCCTCGCAACCTCATCCCCTCTTGTTATCCCTCCAAAGACATTGATGAATATGGATTTTACCTTAGGGTTTCCTTCCACCAGATTCAATGCATTTCTAACAACTTCAGCTTTAGCCCCTCCTCCAATGTCTAAAAAGTTTGCAGGATCTCCTCCAGCATTTTTCACAGCATCCATTGTTGCCATAACCAATCCAGCTCCATTTCCAATAATGCCAACATCTCCATCAAGATGGACATAAGAAAAGCCCTGGCTCTTTGCCAATTTTTCTCTTGTTTCTTTTTCTTTCGAATTCATTTCAAACAAATCAGCCTGTCTAAATTCAGCAGTATCATCAACTGTCATCTTGCAATCCAATATAACTACTTCTTCTTGCTCTGTCAGAACTAAAGGATTTATCTCAAGGAGTGTTAAATCCTTATCTATAACAAGGTTGTAAGAAGAAACAATTAGTTTTACCACCTCATCCACATAATCACTCTTCAAGCCAGCATTTAGCAATTCTTTTTTAAGGTTTGGAATTTCCATATCCTTCAAGGGGTTGATTGGCATTTTTATAACTTTTTCAGGGGAGTCATGAGCAACTTGCTCTATATCAACTCCACCCTCAACAGAAAATATCAAAGTCATAACCCTGTTGAACCTATCAAAAGTTATACTCATGTACCATTCATCTTTTATATCTACAGCCTTTGCAACAAGGACCTCTTCAACCTTGTGTCCTTTTATATTCATCCCTAATATACTTTTAGAAACCTCAAGAGCTTCTTCTTTGCTGAAAGCAAGCTTGACGCCTCCAGCCTTACCTCTCCCTCCTATAAGAACCTGAGCTTTTATGACTATGGGGAAACCAACTTCAGCAGCATAAGACACAACAGCATTCACATCTGATGTGACTAAACCTAATGCAATATTTTCAAATCTCTCTGATAAAACCTGCTTGCCTTGATACTCTTTAAAATCCATTACATTCTCTCAATAATGGAGTCTCCAAAAGCAGAGCAACTTACTGGATTAACACTCCCAATAAGTCTTGCAAAATCATAAGTCACTTTTTTCTCAGAAATCGAACCTTCTATACCCTTTATTATCAAGTCAGCTGCTTCATTCCAGCCAAGATGTCTAAACATCAACTCTCCAGAGAGGATAACAGAGCCTGGATTAACCTTATCCTTCCCTGCATATTTTGGAGCCGTTCCATGAGTTGCTTCAAAAATCGCATGTCCAGAAATATAGTTCAAATTTCCACCAGGAGCAATACCTATTCCCCCAACCTGTGCAGCCAATGCATCAGAAATATAATCTCCATTAAGGTTTAAAGTTGCAATAACATCGTATTCATCAGGTCTAGTAAGTATCTGCTGTAAAAATGCATCAGCAATAACATCTTTTACAATTTCTCCTCCTGGGAAGACTCTCCAAGGTCCTTCATCTAAAACTTTTGCACCCAGGGTATCTGCAACCTCGTAACCCCAGTCCCTAAAGGCACCTTCGGTAAATTTCATGATGTTGCCTTTGTGAACGAGTGTTAAATTCTTTCTTTTATTTTTGAACATGTAATCAAAAGCTGAAGAAACCAATCTTGATGTTCCTTCTTTAGAAACTGGCTTTATTCCTATTCCACAAGATTCAGGAAACCTTATTTTCTTGTATCTTTCAGGAAATTGAGATGACATCCAATCTAAAAATTTTCTCGTGTCTTCAGAATCGAAAGAATATTCAATTCCTGCATAGATATCCTCAGTATTCTCTCTGAAAATAACCATATCAATTTTATGTGGGTCTTTGACCGGGCTTGGGACACCCTTGAACCATCTAACAGGCCTCAAGCAAACATAAAGATCTAAAATTTGTCTCAAAGCAACATTAAGGCTCCTCATGCCTCCACCTACAGGTGTGGTAAGTGGCCCTTTTATCCCAATAAGATACTCTTTAAATATATCGATTGTTTTATCAGGAAGCCACTCTCCGGTTTCTTTAAACGCCTTCTCTCCAGCAAGAACCTCAAGCCAATCAACTTTCCTTTCTCCCGAATAAGCTTTTTTTACAGCTGAATCAAAAACTTTGACACTTGCATTCCATATATCGGGGCCTATCCCATCCCCTTCTATGAAAGGAATGGTTGGATTTGACGGAACATCCAAGTTTCCATTGTTCATTTCAATTTTTGTCACAACACCTCCAAATCAAACCAGAACCTTTTTCCTGCCTTTATTGTTCCTTTGAATTTTGGCTTAATAATGAATTGCCAATCCTTAATTCTATCGTCATTAAGCTTAACACCGCCTCCAATAATGAGCCTTTTAACCTCACCCTTGCTTTGAAATTTTCCTGTACCATAAACAACTTCCAGTAACCCAATTTTTCCTGAATGTTTAAAAAGTTCTCTTTCCTTTGGAGTTATTTTCTTTTGGATTGTCTTTTCGAAATAATCTTGTGCAGCCTTGGCAGAATCTTCACCTTTCAAAAAAGAAGTTATCTCAAACGCTAAAATCTTTTTTGCTTTCATTGGATGCATTTTTAAAATTTCAGAAATCTCTTTTTCATCAGTGTCGGTCAGTAGGTAAAAATAATCTCTCATTGGGCTGTCAGGAAGGCTCATCAGTTTTCCATACATATCTTTTGAATCTTCTTCAAGGGATATATCATTGTCATAGGATTTACTCATTTTTTTCTTTCCATCAAGTCCAACCAAAAGAGGTACCGTTAATACTATTTCCGGATCCTGATTACTTTCTTTCATTGCCTGTCTTGTTGTCATGAAATTAGGAATTTGATCTGTTCCTCCCATTTCTATATCGGGACACATCACAACAGAATCATGAGCTTGAAAAATTGGATACAAGATTTCGTGAACTCTTATACTCTCTCCCCTTTCAAGCCTTCCCCTAAAATCATCTCTCTCTATTATCCTGTTCAAACTTCTCGACTGACATATCTTTAATATCTCAGCAGCAGAAAGAGAACCGAGCCAATCGTTGTTATTTAAAAACTCTGTTTTGTTTTCATCAAGAACCAACAAAGCCTGCTCTCTGTACCTTTTTGTATTCTTTCTAATTTCATCAGAAGTTAAGACTGGCCTTGTTGTCTTCTTCCCACTTGGGTCTCCGACCAAAGCAGTGAAACTCCCGATAACTATCTGGACTTTATGTCCAAGGTCTTGAAACCTTCTTAAAATTTTGAAAATGACCATATGTCCTAGATGTAGTTCTGGTGATGTTGGATCCACTCCTAACTTCACACTTAACTGCTTCTTTTTAGAGAGTCTGTCCAGCAGTTCTTCCTTGCTAACAATAGTCTCAGTTCCTCTTAATAGAAATTCGATTGTTTCGTTTTCTTTCATTTAGAAACTAAATTATAGAAAGTAATAAATAAAATCTATTGGAAGAATTATGAAAATCAGGATGTTATTAAAAATAATTAGGGCTTTTTTGAGAACTATTGTTTCAATTTCGTTAATTTTTATTGCATATATATCATTTTCAGTAAGACAGCAAATGGGAAATGTGAAAGAAAAACTTGCACAAACACCAACTTCTCCAATTTATTTGGACAGATACGGAAATGAAATCTATTATCAAGACGGTTTTAAAAAATTCGAATTTGAAAATTCAAAAACAGGGATATATGAAATAGACAACCAGCTTGAAAGTGCTAAAAGAACCTTGATACTAGCAACACTTGCAGCTGAAGATAAAAGATTTTTCAGCCATGGTGGCATAGATTCATCAGCGATAATAAGAGCTTTTTTAAACAACCAAAAAAACAACAGGATTGTTGAAGGTGGATCAACCATAACTCAACAACTTGCAAGAACAGCCTTTGAGGATGTTGTTGGAAAAGAAAAAACCTACATAAGGAAACTGAAGGAAGCTGTTGCATCTATCCTTATAGAAAAAACACTTACAAAAGAAGAAATTCTCGAGAATTGGTATACCTGGATAAATTTCTCTCCTTCAAACCCAGGAATAATAAATGCTTCTGAATCTCTCTTTTCAAAAAAACCCTGGGAGTTAAGAACAGGGCAAATTGCATTGCTTGTTGGGTTAGCACAATCTCCAACAAAATACGATCCTTTAACCTATATGGAAAATGCAAATCAGAGAAAAAAGACTGTTTTGAGAAGAATGCTCGACTTGAATTTCATATCAGAAAAAGAATATGAAAAAGAATTATCGAGAACTCTCGAATTAAAACCTCTTGAAAAAACTTTCTATGCAACTGGTTTTATAAATTCTTTGAAAAAAAATTCAGAACTAGACACTCAAGAATTTCCAGTTATAAACACAACCCTAGATAAAGATTTGCAAAACAATGCCTATGCAACTGTTTGTTTTTTCGCAAACAGGATAATGAACAATGAAAGTAAAGATGATTTTGGAGACTTCGAAGGAATGGCATTGATTTCAATTGATCCAAAAAATGGTTCAGTCAGATCTTTTGTAACATCGCAATACGAAATCAAAAACAACCTAAAAGATGAGACTGATTGCTTAGAAGAAGAAAATCTAACATCCAAGGGTGACTGGTACGATTTCTCGGAATCTTATAGAAGCCCTGGCTCATCGATAAAACCATTTATCTTTGCTGTAGGAATTGAAAATGGGATAGACCTAAATGAAAAAATATCAGACCAAAAAACACTATTTTGGAATGATGAAGATTCAAGCATTTATTCTCCAGAAAACCATGGCAAAAAATACTTAAAAATTTCAGACTGGATCAATATTTTCTCAAACTCCTCAAATACCCCTTTCGTATATCTTTTAGATGGAATAGGCAATGAAACCCTTTCTGAATATTGGGAAAAAATGGATTTTAAAAAAAATTGGGGCCCTTACCTTTCTAGCGCTCTTGGAACAACCGAAGTAAATCTCATAGAACTAACGAGTCTTTTCACAACACTTTCATCGTATGGAGAAAAAAAACCTTTACGATGGCTTGATTCAACAAGCTCTAAAAAAGGAGAAATGCTCTTCAAAAATAACCTAGATTCAAAAAAAGTATTTCAAGCTAACACAGCAAGAAAAGTAATTTACATTCTTGGAAAAGCTCTACACAGTAAAGAAAGCACAGGCAAAAACTCAATTGCTTGTGAAGGTTTGGAAAACGAAATACCTGTAATTGCAGGAGAGTGTCTTCAAGAATGGTTCATTAAACCAAACGAAGCCATTGGGATTGAAAGATATTCAGTATTTGGAAAAAGTGGTACAAGTCAAAACAACAGGGACGGTTGGTTTGTTGGATGTATCCCTGAATTGTGTACAGGCATTTGGATAGGAACGAAAGACGGAAAAGGCAATCTGGCAGGAGGAAGTTATCCAGCATTAGCATTTAACATGTTCATGAGACTTTCTGCCCAAAGCTTATCCTGGGCTACCTTTGAACCTCCAAATAATTTTGAATTTGAACCAAAAAGCCTTTTTAGTAATTAAACTACCTTAGATGAAAACTAAAAAGACATCATCAAACAAAATCTATAGTTCAATATTGATAGGTTCTGGAAAAGGAGGTGTAGGAAAATCTATGATATCTGCAAATGTTGCCTTGGGCCTTTCTCAAAAAGGGTTAAAAGTTGGATTACTTGATGCTGATATATATGGACCAAGCCAATCTCACTTTTTCAACCTTCCAGAAAAAACTGGAGCAAGTTCTGAAGGAAGCATAATTCCCCACGAAAAAAATGGGATAAAAATACTATCGATGGGTTCCATTGTTGACAAAAACAAACCACTTATATGGAGAGGGCCTGTCGTCCACAGGGCTTTAGAACAACTAACAAATGATGTTAAATGGGATGAAATTGATGTTCTCGTTGCAGACATCCCACCAGGAACAGGAGACCCCCTAATCTCCTTGAACAACATACTGAAGCCCTCTGGAAGCCTTCTTGTAACAACTCCACAAGAGACTTCTATAAACGATGTTTTAAGATCGAAAAATGCTTTTAAAAAATTGAAATGCGAAATAATTGGTATTGTTGCAAACATGAATGGCTATTTTGACAAAGATCAAAAAAAGATACTTCCTCTTTTTCCAACAGGTTTAAAAAAATTTGTTGAGGAGGAAGAACTGAACCTTTTAGCAGAAATACCATTTAACCCAAAAATAGCTGAAAGTTGTGAATCAGGAAAACCCTATCTGTGTGATGAAAAAAACAGAGAAGAAGAAAGTTGGCAAAATCTAATAAATGGAATCTATGAATTCCTTGTAAAAAAAATAGAGAAAAACAAAAAATATAACAGAATTGGAAAATTAAAAATTATTGACTAAAAATAATAATAAATAATTGTCCAACATGCAGCAAGACCGGTTATAAAAGTCATAGGAACTCCGACTCTCATAAAATCCTTGAATTTATATTGACCTAAACTGAAGACAAGAGTGTTTGTCTGGTATCCAATAGGGGTTGCAAAAGATGCTGAAGCTGCTATTGCAACAGCAATCATGAATGGATAAGGGTCCCAACCCATAGAAGTACAAACGGTTAAAACCAATGGAACAAAGGTTATTGCCGTTGCTGCATTCGACAAAAAACTTGTAGCTAATGCAACAAGGAAATAGACGATTATTAGAGCAGATCCTTGTGAAATTCCTTGAAGATGAACTTCAAGATATTGAGCAATATTGTAAAAAATTCCTTTTTCATACATCGCATTACTCCAGGCCAAAAGACCTACAAGCAAAACAATTACCTTATGATCAACAGCTTCGATTGCTTCTTCTATTTTGACGGTGTTGAAAATAAGCATTCCCCCTACAACCACAACAGAAACAAAATCCAAAGAAAAACCCTGTGAAACAAGAAAAACAAAAGCCAATAAAGCAACTATTGCAACATTTGCATGTTTCCTATGAAAAAAATTGTATTTATTTTTAGAGATCAAAACAAGATCTGAATAAGGTTCATTTATCTTTTCAAAACTTGCTGAAGTTCCATGAAGCAAGAGAGTGTCTCCAACTCTAAGTTTGTACTTTGGCAAAGAGCCTTTTACTGGTTGTGAACCGTGTCTTATACTTAAAACAGCAAGTCCAAAATGATCTCTAAAAGCAAGTTCTCCAATTGTTCTTCCGGCCATCTGAGATCCAGGAACAACCAATGCTTGTCCTAGTTTCAAGCCTTCTTCTTCGGCTGACTGTAATTCCTCTTCTGCACCAATCATTTGGATTTCGTATTTTTCAGAAAGGTAACCACACTTGTCAGGACTGACTCTTACCAAAAACTCATCTCCTTCTGAAAAGAGAGTGTCTCTATGTGGTCTCATGACCATATGATGATTCTTTCTATGTATCTCAATTAACTCAACTTCTTTTTCGAACAAAAAACCAGAATCTTCAATATTTTTTCCTATTAATTTTGAATTTTCCTGAATGCGAAAAGCAACCATAAAACTACTTAACTTGTAATTTTCAGTCAGGTTTTCACGAATATGCTTATCTGGAAGCAACCTTCTGCCAAAAATCGTGAGCCAAAACCCTCCAGCCAAAGCAGCTGCAAAAGCAGGAGTAAAAAACGAAAACATTTCGATTTCTCTAAAATTCAAATCATTTTGTTTAACAAGCTCAGAATAAGATTGTGCCACAAGAAGATTTGTAGATGTCCCTATCAACGTCATTGCTCCACCTAAAATTGCAACATAAGATATTGGTATTAATAATTTACTCGTTGAAATTCCACTTCTTCTTCCAAGTTCTAAAGCAACTGGTATCAAGATGATAACAACAGCTGTATTGTTTAAAAACATAGAAAGTACTGCAATTACGAAAAAGAAAAAGCCTACTCGAAATCTTGTAACGTTTTTTGATTCACCTTCATCCCCAACCAAGAACCTACCGACAAGATTAAAGGCCCCACTTTTCTGTATCCCAAAACCTAATATGTACAATGCAGAAATCGTAACTACTGCAGGATCGATGATTACAGAAAGACCTTCAGAAGGTGAAAGGGCTCCAAAAACTATGAGCAAGAACCAAAGACCAGCACCAATTCTCTCATATTCGAAAACATCGAAAACCAAAAGGACTATTGCCAACAAGCCTAAAAAAACAGAAATATCCATTACTTTTTGAGAGACAAATTCTTAAAATCTTCTCTCCTTAAAATTTTATGAGAATCAGCATTGTTGATTAGTTCAGTAGCTACATTGTTCCTTGATGCAACAACCTCAACAACCTGCCCTGACTCTTTTAAATGTTTAACCAAATGTATAAAATCAGCATCTCCTGAAACAAGTATCTGGATGTCTGAAATTTTCCTATTTGCATCTTTTATCATGTCTACAGCAATCTGAACATCAACACCTTTTTCTTTTATTTCTGTTGCATCATCTATCAAAAACCTTCTCAAAGAAGACTCTAAATTGACAAGCTTGATCAAAGCATCCTTGCTTAAAGACTTATCCTCACAAGCTTCTTTGATTTCATTCAATAATTCTTTTGGTACCTTTTTTGTTTCAACTTTCAGCTTTCCCGCTCTTACCTCAAGCCTTTCCTGCCTGTTTATAAATTCTACAAATTTCGATTTTCTTTCATATGCGATTGGATCTATATTTTTATCTGGAAGAGCAACATAATAATAAGCCCTAAGCAATGCTCTATCAGTTCCGATAATCTTATGAACGAGTCTTTTTACATCAATTCTGGAAACTCCATAATCCATATGTGACCTATACAAATTATGAGCATCAATATAAACAATAACTTTTTCCAAAACAATAAACCTCGAACCAAATTCTATATTTCCTTTATGCTTTTATCAACAAACTGAAAAAGCTTAGATATTAGAATTAAAAAGTTGTATGAATAATTTATACGGAAAAGAAACAGAACTTGCGATAGAGAATTTCAAAATATCGTCTCAAAGAGTTTCACCACATGTAATCTCGTCAATAGCAATCATAAAATCCTCAATGGCTGAATCAAATAGTTCACTTGGACTGCTTGATGAAGAAAAATCAAAAGCCATCAAGAAAGCGAGCCAAGAAGTGATTGATGGGAAATGGAACAACCAATTCCCAATAGATGTTTTTCAAACAGGGTCTGGAACAAGCACTCATATGAATGTCAATGAGGTTATAGCAAAAAGAAGTTCAGAAATATCTAATTTAAAAATAGATTCCCACGATGACTTAAACATAGGTCAATCATCAAACGATGTGATACCTTCAGCAATTCAAATCTCAGTTGCATTAGCTGTTAAGAACCATCTAATACCCTGCTTGAGAAAATTAACAAACGAGCTTGACAACCTGTCAAAAAAGTCTAGAGGCTTGATAAAAACGGGGAGAACACATCTTATGGATGCTTTGCCAATAAAACTTGAGGATGAAATAAATGCCTGGAAATATGGTTTGGAAAAATGCCAAAATGAAATCATTGAATCTCTAGAAAAACTGTCTGAATTACCTCTGGGGGGAACGGCAGTTGGGTCTGGGGTAAATTCATCGAAGGAATCATTGGAAAAATGCTTGAAAATAATGTCTAAAAAGACATCCTTAAAACTGAAGCAAATCAAATCCCCTTTTTTAGGAATGTCCATACCTTTACCATTGCTAATGACCTCTTCCAGATTGAAAAATCTTTCAGCATGCCTTTACAAAATATCAAATGACCTAAGGTGGATGAACTCAGGACCTCTTTCAGGAATATCTGAAATAAAGTTACCAAAACTTCAGCCGGGATCTTCAATAATGCCTGGAAAAGTAAATCCCGTCATTCCTGAAGCAATTTGTCAGGCATGCCTTCAAGTTCAAGGCAATGACAATGTTGTAACAAATGCAGTTTCCTCAGGATCCTTTCAACTAAATGTTACCTACCCCTTGATATCAAAGAATCTTTTCGAATCGATTGAGTTACTTTCAAATTCAATGATTTCGCTTTCTGAAAAAGCCTTGAAAAACATTGATTTCAATAAGGAGGTAATCGAAGAAAGCTTATGGAAAAACCCCATACTTGTAACTGCATTGAACTCAATAATTGGATATACAAAGGCATCGAAAATAGCAAAAAAAGCTTATGATGAAAAAAGAAACATTCTTGATGTTGCATTTGAAATGACTGACTTAAGCAAAGAAGAACTACAAAAAATAATGGATCCAAAAAAATTATCTGAATAATGAAATACATACAGAAAGCAATCGAAAAATTCTTGGATCTAGATTGTTTTTTACCGATATGGCTAGCATCTTTTATACCATCTCTGAGCATCTATCTAACAACAGGACTTGATCCATTTATGGAAGAAAAGCAACAACAGTTAGTTATAGATAAATTGCCTGAAGAAATCTGGGTGAGCCCATCATTTCTATTTATCATAGTTTTAAGCTTTTTCTTGACTCTGCTATCAATTCAAATAGGCTTAAAAAAAGCGAAAGGAGAAGAGTCAATTCCATTTCTAAAAAATCTTAATGAAACTTTTGAGATTATTGGGCCATCCTTGGTTACGGGACTGCTCTATATCATAATTCTCATACCAATGGGGCTTTTGATTGCAGTAACTCTGGGTCTTTTTGTACCTGTCCTAGTTTGGTTTGGTATTGCAACATCCTTATGGACATATGTGGTCGTTAATGAAAAATCTGCAGGATGGACTCCTATAGCAAGAAGCATCAGCTTGGTAAAAGGTAAATGGTGGAGTTTTTTTGGAATATTAATTTTGGTAGGAATAATTACCGGGCTCGGAGGCATGGTCCTTCATTCAATTGGAGTAATTGTAAATAGGCCTTTGGGAATAGCTCTTGGAACAGCATTAGCGCCAATGCAAATTCTTACAATATCCTTCATTTATCTTGAACTTAAATCCAATAAAAAAACCACTCCTCCAGTAGAGAGTTTTGGATTTTCTGCAGAGTAATCTAAAAAAATCAGATTAGAGAGAATCTAATAAATTCGAATATTTTGTCTCAGTTAACTCTTCCTTTATAGAAGATTCGAAATCAACAGAACAACAATCAAGTTGAAAAAAATCTGTTGTTATATTTGTTATCTCAGATTTGATCGACTTAAAGTTCTTTTCTATTTTCAATTTTTTTAAATTCGTTACATAATCCTGATGCCTTATTCCTGGTCTGTCAGGAGGGATAGGCAAGTATTTAACTATTTTATGAACAGGTGTATCTACCATCAATGTTGAATGCCAAAGAAGTGCCGAGCCCCTTCTAGCTTGTGCTGTTCCAGAAACCTTTTTAAAATCTTTTCCATCTGAAGCCATAATATCGCTAATTCTTGCTGTAGAACTCTTTAAGCCATTTTGATTCAAGAATCTTTGAATTATGAGTGAAAGCCATTCAAAAGACTTTTTTGGATCAAGTGGCAAGTTCCATTTTTTTCTGTCAAGAGCTATGGCTATATTTAAATTTCCAAAATCATGGAAAACAGCACCTCCCCCACTAAATCTCCTATAAACCCCTATATTGTCTTTAATACAATTCTCAATGTTACAAACCTCTCTAATGTTTTGGGATTTTCCAAGTATCACAGAATCTCGACCTCTCCAAAACCTCAACCAAACGCTATCTGGGTTTAATTTAACATTCTCAAGAAGATACTCTTCTATATTTAAATCGATTTTTGGATCTTCTGCAGAGTAATCTAAAAAATTAATCTTCAATGTCAAAACTCTCTACTGGAGGGCAAGTGCAGATAAAATTCCTGTCACCAAAAGTTTCGTCAATTCTAGAAACAGAAGGGTAAAATTTTCTATCCTTCACCCAAGGGAGAGGATAAAATGCCTTTTCTCTTTTGTAAGGGTGGCTCCAGTCTGAACTGACAACCATCTTTGCTGTATGTGGGGCATTTTTAAGAACATTGTCGTTTTTTGGAAAATCTCCATTTTTAATCTCATTAATTTCTTTTTTAATCGCAATTAAAGCATCAGAAAATCTATCCAATTCATCTTTGTCCTCACTTTCTGTAGGCTCAATCATGATTGTTCCTGGAACAGGGAAAGAAACAGTTGGGGCATGAAAACCATAATCCATTAACCTTTTCGCGACATCAGTAACAGTTACCCCGGTTTCAGATTCAATGTCCCGCAAGTCTAAAATAAACTCATGGGCAACACTCCCTGTTACATCTTTATAAAGAACTTGATAATGCTCCTCTAAGCTGCTCATTAAATAATTTGCATTTAATATTGCAATTTCGGTTGCCTTTTTTAATCCATCAAAACCCATCATTTTTATATAAAGAAAAGGAATACACAAAATAGATGCACTTCCCCAAGGAGCTGAAGAAACTTGCTTTCCGTTAAAGCCAGTTCCAACAACTGAATGTCCAGGTAAATATTTCTTGAGATGTTCTGCAACACATATGGGGCCAATTCCAGGACCTCCACCACCATGAGGAATACAGAAAGTTTTATGAAGATTCAAATGACAAACATCCATCCCATAATCTCCAGGTCTACATAAACCAACCTGTGCATTCATGTTTGCACCATCCATGTAGATTTGACCTCCATGCTGATGAACCAAATCTGCAATCTCTATTATTTTGTCTTCGAAGACACCATGTGTTGAAGGGTATGTAATCATGAAAGCTCCGATTCGATCAGAATATTCTTCACATTTTTTTTTAAGGTCTTTAAAATTCACATTTCCGTATTTGTCACAAGCAACGACTTTCACTTTGAAACCAGCCATCACAGCACTTGCTGGGTTAGTTCCATGTGCAGAACTTGGAATCAGGCATATGTCCCTATGAGAATCTCCTCTATCTAAATGATAGTCCCTTATACAAAGTAAACCTGCATACTCCCCTTGAGACCCAGCATTCGGCTGCAAAGAACAACCCTTAAACCCTGTTATCTCACACAAATAACCTTCCAAAGAAGAAATGAGAGATTCGTAACCTTTCGTTTGAGTAGAGGGTGCAAAAGGATGGATTGATCCATTTTTAGGCCAAGAAACAGGATACATGCATGTTGAAGGGTTCAACTTCATTGTGCAAGAACCGAGAGGAATCATTGAAGAAGTTAAACTTAAATCCTTGTTTTCAAGATTTTTCAAGTATCTAAGCATCTTGTGCTCACTGTGGAAATTATTGAAAATCGGATTAGTTAAAAATTTAGTGGATCTGTTTTCAAAAGAACTGTCGCCACCATCGAATATGGTGTCAATACCAAAAATAGACAAAAGTTTTTCAACATCACTCTCTTCTGTTGTCTCGTCAAAAGATACCCCAACAAAAGAATCGTCAAACTTTCTTATGTTTATTTTCTCCTTTAAAGCTTTTTTGTAAACACTGTCTGCATCACAAGGAATTTTTATGGTGTCAAAAAAAGAAGAATTTTCAGGATTGAACCCTGAAGAAACCAAAGAACAATAAAATTGGTTCGTAAAAAAATTGATTCTTTTAGCAATCTTTTTTAAACCTTTTGGACCATGATACATAGCATAAGCTGCAGAAATGATTGCAAGAAGAACCTGGCTTGTACATATGTTGCTTGTGGCCCTTTCTCTTCTTATGTGTTGTTCCCTGCTCTGAAGAGAAAGACGATAAGCTGGATTTCCTTGAGCATCAACAGAAAGACCCACTACCCTTCCCGGAATCTTTCTTTTGTATTTTTCTTTTGTTGCAAAAAATGCAGCATGCGGGCCACCGAAACCTAAGGGAACACCAAACCTTTGTGCATTTCCAATAGCGATATCTGCTCCAAAGAAACCTGGAGATTCAATCAAAGCCAATGCCATTAAATCCGTAGCGACTGTAACAATAATGTTTTTTTCTTTTGCATCTTTCACAATCGAAGAATAATTTTTCAAAACAGTCCCTTCAGTGTCAGGAGTCTGGAGAAGGATTCCAAAAACATCATCTTCTAAAATACCTTGCTCAAAAGGGGAATCGAAAAAAGAAATAGTTATCCCTAAAGGTTCTGCTCTTGTCTTAAGAACCTCAATGGTTTGTGGATGGCATTTTGAATAAACAAGATATCTATTCTTGTTTTTTTTTCTTTGCAAATTAAAACTCATAACCATAGCTTCCGCTGCTGCAGTTGACTCATCAAGAAGAGAAGAATTCGCAACTTCTAATCCTGTAAGATCAGAAACCATTGTTTGAAAATTGAAAAGCATTTCCAGTCTTCCTTGAGAAATCTCTGCCTGGTATGGGGTATATTGTGTATACCAGCCAGGATTCTCTAGTATATTTCTTTTTATAACATTTGGCAGAATTGTTGAAAAATAACCCATTCCAATGAAAGACCTAAAAATTTCATTTTTTCCTAAAATTTCTTCAATAAGTTTTTCCGCATCATCCTCGCTTAAAGCCTTTTCTAAATTCAATTTATTATTAAAAATTATTGAATCAGGGATTATTTTTCTCGCCAATGATTCAGATGAAGAGAAACCAAGTTTTTTTAGCATTGAGTCTTCTTGAGACCCTGTCGTTCCAATATGCCTTTCAATAAAACTCATTAATGATCTTCTTTTTTGTAATCCTCGTAATCAGAATTCGTCATCAACTCTTCATGCTTGTCAAATTCTGAAAAAGAAATGAGCCAACCTTCCTCTTCTGCAGAAGAGTTAACGATGGAAGGGTCATCCTCTAAAGAATCGTTTATCTCGCAAACGGTTCCCGAAACGGGAGAATAAACAACCTCGCTTGTTTTGACGCTATCTATTTCTGCAATCTCATCGCCAATTGAGATTTCATCACCATCTTCAACAAGTATTTCAATATAAGTCAAATCCCCTAAAGATTTCTGAGCATAGTCTGTAATGCCTACCTTTTTCGAATCTTCATCAAACCATTCATGTGTTTTTGAATATAGCATAAATTATCTCCTGTAAAAAGGTTTTTTGCATAACCTAGCAATCTTAAACCTTTTTCCTTTTTTAATTACAAGTTCTTCATTCTTTTTCACAGTATTGTCCAACAAAGCCAATGCTATCGGCCTTTCTAGAGTTGGGGAAAAAAGACCACTCGTGACCCTTCCAATCAAAGACTTGTTTGAATAAACCTCAGACCCTTCTCTAACTGGCACTTCAGGAAAAAGAGCAAAAACTTCTCTTTTTTCATCTTTCTCTCTGTAGGAAAGCAAACTGTCTCTTCCAATGAAAGACCCTTTGTCGAATTTGACAGCCCAGCCTAATCCAGCCTGAAGAGGGTTGATATCCAAACCAATTTCATGTCCATGAAGAGGATAACAAACTTCAAGCCTGAGTGCATCTCTTGCCCCTAGTCCAACTGGGCACAAACCCAGTTCGAGAAAACTTTCATACAAGACTGAAGCTTCCATAGGCCTGACAAAAATTTCAAAACCATCTTCTCCAGTGTATCCAGTTCTTGCAATTTCTACCTTGGTTTCATTTATTTCAGTTTTTCTAAATTCAAACCTTCTCAAATTTTCAATATCGCAAGAAAGGCTTTTTAACACCTTTTCACTTTTTGGACCTTGAACAGCAATCAAACCCCAGTCTTCGCTTTCATCTCTGAAATCTACATCTGAAATCAGATTTTTACAAATCCAATCCTTGTCAATATTCACATTTGAAGCATTTACGACAAGCCTCCATTCCTCAAGACCTAATCTATAAACAATAAGATCATCTATAACACCTCCTTCATCGTTTAACATGAGGTTGTATTGTGCTTTGTTTATTTCTATTTTCGAAAGGTCGTTGGTTAATAAGTTTTGTAAAAATTTCAAAGATTTTCTCCCTGAAATTAAAAATTCCCCCATATGGCTAACATCAAAAATGCCTGCCTCGTTTCTCACAGCAAGAACTTCTCTCTTTATTCCTTCTGGAAACCAGAGCGGCATTTCCCATTCTCCAAATGGTCCAAATTTAGCATTTAATCGAGATTGCACACCAAATAAAGGAGTTCTTTTTAACATGAATTGATTCTAAACATTTAACTCTAGGATAAGGATGTGAAAAAAGTGAAATGTGTCTTGATTCATGGTTCTGGAATGAGTGGCATTACGTGGAACCCTTTAATTAAACACTTTCCAAAAAACTGGGAGGTACTAACACCAACCCTTCCTGGACATGGCAAAAAGGCACCAAAACCAAACAACCTGGAGGGGCTGAGCTCTTGGCTTAAAAAATATATATCAAAAGAAAAACCTATGCTAGTTGGAGGTTGGTCAATGGGCTCTTTTCTTCTTCAAAACACAATAAACAAATATGGGAAAATGGGTATAGAGGTAGTTTCTTTTATAAATGGATCTCCTTCAGAAAAAACATCTTCAACACCTAAAAAGGTCCTTGAAAAAAGAATAATGAATTATTTTCAAAATCCAATAAGGCATATAACACCAACCTTAAATGAAATGAAGATTTTTTGGAAAAGAGAAGAAATTGACTCGATAATAAAAACTTGCAAAAACACAGATGAAGGACTTTTAAAAAATCTCAGGTGGGATATGTTTGACGCAAATTTTGGAGAAAAAATAAAAAACTTTCCAGCACCTATACTTTTAATGCATGGGGTTTATGACAAAATCAACCCCTTAAATCAAGCAAAATGGGTTCAAAAAACAGCAAAAAAAAGTTGCCTGTTTGAATTTAAATCAAGACATGCCCCATTCACTAAAAATCCAAAAGACTTTGCGGAAAAAATGGTCAAAGGATACGAAGCTTTATCGTAAGGATTTTGCTTGCTTTTCTTTTGGCAAGAAAAAAAGCTCTATTATCCAGGCAGAAAGATCAACCTCTCCTTTCTTCTTTGAAGTTCTATGATTTCCAGGATCCCAATGATGGTTATTATGCAAGCCAAATGAAAAAAATGTTAGAAGATGAACAAACCAATTGTTTTTCGAATGACAATTTTTTCCAGTTTTATAATTTTCATAACCATAGACATGGCAAATAACATTTACACAAGCCATCTGTATATCAACAATTGCAGAAGGTACAAGCATTCCAAAAAGGACCCATTCAAGACCAAAGAAACTCCAAATTAATAAAACATACACAAAGACAAGTGGAAAATAATAGGCATGAGTGAATTGGTAAGTTTTATCTGAAATTAGACCTCTAAAATATTTTTTATTTTCTGAAGGAATGAATTCGTATGCTGGATGCAAATAGAACCAAACTTTCCACCATGGTATAGTATGTGGAGAATGAGGGTCTTCCTCCCCATCACATTCAGCATGATGCTTCCTATGAACAACAGCCCAGTGAAGAGGACTACCGCTCATACAAGGTATTGAAAAGAAAAGCAAGAAAAGCCTTTTGGGGTAAGAGGTCTCAAATGCTTTATGGGCATCATATCGATGCAAACCTATATCAGTCCCAAAAACAATCATAAAAAAACAAACGATTAAAGAAATGGACCAGTGAAAAACTAAATTTGAAGAATCCTTCAAAGAATAAAAAATTGCAAACAAAACAAACAAAGGTTTTATTATGATAAGAAACCTCATCAAGAAAGGGTACGAATGTTCCAAATAATCGTTATAAAAAGATTTAACTTTTTGAGACATTTTTATTATTTTTTAACAGAAAGTTTCAAACCGCTTTTATGAGATGTGTTTTTAAAAAATTTCAAGAAAAACTTGCTAAAATCTTTAATTGCATCTTTCTCAAAAGCAATAAAAGTTCTAATGTACATATCCCTTATGTGTGGATATTTGTTTCCCCACTTCAAAAACATATCGACAAGTTTTGGATTGTAGTAAAGTTGAGCCCATCCTTGAATATGGAAAAGAACATCTTGAAATTCATTTTTGTATTTTTCATGATACTCCTTTTCTAAATATTCTTCAGAAAGATCCCCTTCTTTTAAACCTTTTAGAACAGCATCAGCGAGAATCATTCCTGAACCATGAACAACATGAAGACCTGCAGAAAAAACAGGATCAACAAAACCAAGTGTATCTCCAATTAAAACCCAACCATCTCCAACGGCTTTTGAGGACTTTGCATGAAAGTTACAAAGTAAAGCAGAATCCTTTGAAGCCTGGTTTATTTTGTTTTTAACAGCTTCAAATCCAGTTATCCTTGTTGCATTTGCTATTCTTTTTCTAACAAATGGATGATTAGAAACCCATTTTTCATAAAATGCCTCAGGGTCTTTTGCATATTCCTCCCAATGAACATTCTTGTCTGCAACAATGCCTATTGAAGCTTTTGGCGATTTTAAAGGAGCCCACCAATACCAAAGATTATTTTCAGTAAAAAGTAACCTAACATCGCCCGCATGTATCCCTTTGTCTCTTTTACATCCATTCCAATGAGCAAAACATGAAAAAGAATGAAGTTCTTCAATTTCCATCCTT
Organism: uncultured bacterium; assembly: GCA_964343345.1. Taxonomy (GTDB): domain Bacteria; phylum UBP7; class UBA6624; order UBA6624; family UBA6624; genus UBA6624. The sequence goes on along the minus strand of CAYFJE010000001.1, from coordinate 10,864 downwards.
AACCCTAGTTTTCTAGGTATAAAATTCGCTCTGCCGCTTGCATCGACAACAAGCTTGCAATTAACATTGAACTTCTTACCATGCCTTGAAAAAGAAACGCCATTCATTTTTCCATTTTCATCATAAAGAAGATCCTCAACCCTGGCTTCTTCAAGAGCGGCAGTTCCATTTTTTCTAGAATGATCTAAAAGAAACTCATCATAAACAGCCCTGTCTAATTGATAAACATGAGCATGACATCTATGGTCATCAGGATGCACATCTTGGTCAAAATTGAATTGAGTTCCATTAGGGGTAATCCATCCAGCTCCCCATTTTTTTATAAACAAAGGATCAAGCATTTTTTTTGTAACACCTAAACGATGCCAGATTCTCCATATTGCAGTTGGGGCAATTATCTCTCCAACAGAAAATCTTGGAAACTTAGAACCTTCAAGAACCAAAACTTTATGTCCTTCTTTCGCAACCAAGGACGAGAAAACAGCTCCTGCTGGACCTCCTCCTATTACTACAAAGTCATAATAGTTGTCAGGAATGAAATCTTTATCAAAATCCATAACCTACTAATTCTAAACCTCTATTTCTTTTTTTAAACCTTTCCCCAATGCAGGGTAATCGGATTCAAAAAAGTTTCCCAAATAACTCCCAGAGACATAGCCATCGAAAGACTCAGGTGTCGAAAAAATCCCTCCATTTGGTCTGGGGAAGTTGATTTCTTTTTTCTTTCCATGAAAAGCCTTTCCTTCAATAACCTCTGCACCGTTTTTATCTTTTACAGAAAAAATGAAATCATCTTTCCTCTCTTCAAGAAAAATTTGGTCTCCTAAAAAGCTTGCATGAACTTTTGTCTTTTCTCTTTCAGTCCATCTAAATATCCCCTCGACATCATTTGTTCCAGGCATTGTGCCTATCTCAAAAGATGCATTTGGAAATTGTGGCATCAAATTGACATGAAGCCATGTCCAAGAATCAGGAAAATCTGGTCCATGGTTTTTAGCCTGATAGACAATAGCATTGTTAAGATTTATCTTTTCTTCAGGATTCTTGATGTAGCCATTGGCATAACCTTTCATTGTAGGAACCCTATGTATGAAAGACAAATTCCTTAAATGAAGTTTCTCCCTTACATTAAATGCTCGTAAATCTTCTCCTCTTTCAGTACCATCTGAACAAATAGAATCAATTGAAAAATCCCACTCATAACCTTTTTCATGTATCTTTATTTTTTCTGAAGAAAACAAATTATCCTTCCACCTTATATCTGCATTCTTTTCGCTAGCTTTAATATCTTCTAGAATTTCAAACATCTCTACATCAGATTGAGAAGAACAAAAATAAAAAAAACTTTTCTTTTTTGAAGGTGTTGAAATTATGTGAGGCATTAGAAAAAACCACTTCTTTTTTTCGGGAATCAAAATTCTACAATTCCAAAAATCAAACCAATGGCCCTTCCCAGGATACCTATAAGCATTTCTGTAATCAAAAACCATTCAAAGCCTCAGTAGCCATAAGAAGATGTAATGCAACACCGAGATGTAAAGCGTCTTCGTCAACTTTGAATTTTGGATTATGTACACTTGTAGTTGTCTCTTTTTCTTCATTACCTATTCCCAAAGCAACAAAACAACCTGGACAAACCTGTGTGTAATAAGAAAAATCTTCTCCTCCCATGACAGGATCGAGTTCAACAATATTTTCTGAAAAAATACTTTTTCCTTTTTCCTTAATCATTTCCCAATGCTTGGAATCATTGACTGTAGGTGGATAAACATGACCAGGGAAGGCAACCTCAGCCTCACAATCATGTGCAATTGAAATATTTTTTGTAATCTCTTCTACTCTTTTCTGAATCTTTTCTTGACCTGAAAAAGTTAATGACCTGATGGTCCCCCCAATTTTTACAAATTCTGGAATGACATTGTGTGCTTTCCCCCCATTCACATAAGTGACACTCAAAACAGCAGGTTCCAAAGGGTCTATTTCTCTACTAACAACATTCTGTAGAGAACTGATTATTTGCGATGTTGCAGTTATTGGATCTATTGAAAGATTAGGCATTGCTGCATGCCCCCCTCTCCCTTTTACAACGATTTCAAAAAAACCTGCAGAAGCCAAAAAAGTTCCACTTCTTGCACCTATTGAACCTGTTGGCAAAGTTGGCCAAACATGCAATCCGAAAATACTTTTTACATTCGGATTTTTCAAAACGCCTTCTTCTGTCATCTTTAAACCACCTGCCCCACCTTCTTCTGCTGGCTGAAATAAAAATTTAATCGTTCCATTTATTTCTTTTTCATGTTTTTTAAAGACCCTCACAGCACCTAAAAGCATTGCAACATGACAATCATGACCACAAGCATGCATCTTTCCATCGATCACACTCTTAAAATCAAGATCGTTTTCTTCCTGTATTGGGAGTGCATCCATATCTGCTCTAAGAGCAATACAAGGGGAAGAACCTGTCCCAACTTGAGCCAAAATACCTGTTTTAGCTATTGGATACTCATAATCAACACCCATTTCATCAAGTTTTTCCCTTATCAATTCACTTGTCTTGACTTCTTCGTACATAATTTCTGGATGTTTATGAATCTCTCTTCTGATTTCAATAACCCATTTTTCTATTTTTTTAGCTTCTGAAACAAAATCTTTGTTCATCACCCCTCCAATTTACCCATTCTGATTTTTCTTATAAGTGGGAATTTTTTTCATTTTGTGTTTGTTTTTGGAATTAAAGTTAATGTAAACTTCAACCATTTTTATCTCTTGAAGACTTAAAGAGCCTGGATCCTCTTTATACATGTTCAAACCTTTCTTCATTACCCATTCAAGTTCTTTGTAGCTCATGCCAATCTGATCCTCGTCTGTTCTACCATCATCCCAAAGTCCGTCAGTTGGAGAAGCTTCAATAATTTTTTTATTAATTTTTAAAGATTTTGCAAGCCCCCATACCTCTGTTTTATAAAGATCTGCAATAGGTGCAATATCAACACCTCCATCTCCATGTTTTGTGTAAAAACCTATTCCATAATCCTCAACTTTATTCCCAGTACCAATAACAATTCCATTTTCAACAGAAGCAATATGATACAAAGACATCATTCTTAACCTCGACCTTGCATTTGCTTCGGCATGACTGTTTGAAAAAGATTCTCCAATTTGGTTTTTTATACCTTGAATAAACTTTTCGAAAACTAGACCCAGGTCAACAGTCAAAGGTTTTACATTTTTGTAATTTTTAACAAGCCAATCAATATGCATCTCTGCTAAATTCAATTGAGAAGTATCCTGTTTTATCGGCATGGATAAAACATAAGTCGTAATCCCTGTAGAGGCAGACAAGGTAGAAACAACTGCCGAATCCACACCTCCTGAAACACCTACAACCAAACATTTGACATGATTGTTTTCTGCGTAAGCCTTAATCCATTTGCTTATATCGAATGCCAAATGTTTGTAATTCACAGATAGAACTCCTTGTCTAATTCTAAAACTACCTTTGGCCTAAGATTTTTGTTTTAACTCTCCAGGGAAAACGGCTCATGACCATTCTATGTTTCTTGAGTTCAGAAAATAAATTTTTTGCTTTTTCAAAAGAAGGTTTGGTTAGTGAAATGTTTTTTTTGATTTTTTCATAATGTATTTTTTTAATCAAAGCTCTTGCAGCCTCCCCTTTTCTTTTGACTTCTTCCAAATCTAAATTTTCTATAAACAAAGATAACGCTTGAGGGTTTTCGTTTTCGATAAACCAACCTCCGCCATTTTTCACTATGAAATCTCCAAGATATTCACCCCTATTCACCAAAACAGGCCTCCCTACATGTAGTGCATCCAACAAACGTGTTCTATATGCTACATTAGCCTCTATTGTGTCTGAAGGATGTAAACAAATCCAAAGCAAAGAATTGTTAACATAATTTAAATAAGCTTCTTCATTAGTAAAAGAGTTAATTTCAACCTTGCTTGAACTTAAACCTTTCATTTTTTTGTTTCTCAAAAAAGAGCCACTATACCTATCAGAAAAAATAACACCCTTGTAATTTGTCTTTGCGAGATTCATCGCTTCAACAAAAGTCCTTGGATCTAACCAGTCCCAACCCCCACCTCCCCAAACTAGATAACTCCAACTTTCATCCTTGAAAGAAAAACTTGGAAAACTTGGAGGAATTAAAGCAAAATCCTTATCTAAAAAATCTTTCAATATATCCTTGTTTCTATCTTTCTTTGATTTGAATTGTTCCTCATGTGCAAATATAAAAAAACTACCCATCAATAAGGCTATTTTTTCCAAAAGCAAACTGCTTTTATTGATATTTTTATCGTTGTTGAATCTATAAAAATTTTCTTCATATGTAGGGGTTAAAAAATCGACAATCCAAGGTTTGCCATGCCATATCTCTTCATTGAACAGAATTGTTTCAGGAGGACCAACAATATAAGAACTATCCTTTTTTAGTTTAGACAATTGAAGATGCCTTCTTTTGGGGCCTATCAAAACCATAATTCGTATGCCTTTTCTAACAAGTTCTTTGAAATCATCTTTGGGAATGCTGGATTTAAAGGGTCCATTAAAAGATTCCTTGTTTTCTTGAAAGAGTTACTGTCTGGATTCGCAAAAACTCTTAAGGCTTCAATGTCCTTTATAGCATGAATGAAATTTTTTCTTGAATACAGGCATCCATTTTCTATTAATAAGTTTTTCATCCTAGAGGATTCTGATTCCCTGATTTTAGAAAATTCCCAAGCCAGGCTCAAGTACCTGCTCAATAAGTTAGATGGAAGATTTATTAAAATTGAAAGAAAACTATTTCTTTCCATCATTCTTTCTCTAAAGCCTGTTTCCCTTCCACTTGTATGCTGTCCTACATGACGAACAAAAGAATCTCTTATAAATAAAGTGTTGTATCCAAGCCTGTTTCCCCTCCAACCAAATTCAACATCTTCGAAATAACAAAAAAAGGCTGTTGAAAATCCTCCAATTTTTTCATAATGTTTTTTGCTCAAGAGAGAACAAGCACCACAAGAGAATAAAACTTTATCATTCTCTTTATGAAAAACTTTTTTTCCAAAATTCAAAGAAAGACCATATCCAAAAACATTCATGCCCCCTCCATCAAATTCAATTTTTTTACCACTTTTATTCAAAACCCTAAAACCTAAAAAAGGCTCATAAGACATGTTTTTCAATAACGAAGAGTGAAAATTTTCCGATAAGGTTAAATCGTCATTAAGCAAAAGAACATGCTTTGCATTGCTATTTCTTATTCCAAAATCACAAGCACCTGCAAAACCAAGCCTTCTTTTTGTCTCTACAACATTCACGTCAAAAGAAACATTTTTCCATTCAGGGTCTAAACCGTCCTTGATTATAAAAATTCTTTTTTTCTCAAAACCCTGACCAATAAGATCAGAAATTAGAGTCTCAAGGTTTTTCCCTCCGAGCATGCTTGGAATAACTACATCAATCATCCTTCAACAACCACAAAGGCGATCGAACACCCAGAACTATGCGAAAGGGAAAGGTGGGTTTTCTTGTTTGCAAGCTTTGATTTTATATTTTCAGAAAATTCAAAATTAGGTTTTCCTTTTTCATCATTGAAAACCCCAACTTCATTGGCTTTAAAACTAATATTTGAAGCTTTATAAAAAGCTTCCTTTGCCGCAATTCTTGCAGCAAACTGAGCAACAGTCCATTTTGATAATTTCATTTCCTTAAATTCTCGTGGAGATAGAGTTTTCTTTAGCCTTTCGTCATTCCAAGAAAACCACTTTTGGATCTCTTTTTCATAGACTACATCTACACCTATACCAAAAATTCCCGACATGGTATTAATTTTTATTCAAAGTTATGTAATTAGGGCTTATTGTTTTTGTTGCAAGACCAGAAGGCAATGCCACAATAACTTCTCTTTCGCAAGAATCAACATTATTACAAGCACTGACCTCTACATGTATTAAATCAAGCAAATCGGACTCTTTACCTATCCATTTTGCAATCTGATTAACTGGACCCCTAATAACAAGGTTTATACTTGATGGGTTTGCGGTATATCCACCACCTATCACCTTAATTGGTATCAATGATGAAATCTCTAAATCACTAATTATCTGAGAAACCTCGACTGCAACATTTACTTTTTTTGGATTCGAGGTTGTTTCAGAAGGAGGAAAAACATCTATCATCAATTCAAATGTTTCATTTTTTCCTTCAAGTGAAATTGGGTTTGTTTTTACTGAAGTCAAATTTCTAATAATTTTTACAGGACCTTCAATTATTATGGTCGCTGGATCTATAGCTATAGAACTGATGAAGAACCCGCTTTCAAGTTCTCCTATCAAATCTGGACTTATGGAGACAACTCTCTTGTCTCTAACTGTTTGAGCAACAACCTCAACTCTGATTTCATCTGGATAAAACGTCAAGCCTCTTATGAGCCTTCCATTTTCATCTCTCGCAAGAGGTTTCAAATTTTTATTTTCAGACTCAACAATTGTTCCTAGGTTTAACTCAACTTCAACCATATTTAGAGTATTCATCAAGTCAACCGAACCACTGACTTTCACACTTTTTGGCTCAAGCTGCCAATCAACTATCTGAACACCATTTGGGGCTTCCCCTCTTTTATAAACCTCTACAGGAATATCTTGTTCAAGCCATTTTTGAACATAAATACTTACTTTTTTAGCTCCTCCAACATGTTTAATGCCCTGCCCTTTCGGAGGTCTCACCAAAAGTGTAGCTTGAGCTAAGCCACTCCCTTCGGGATAAGTATCAAATCTAGCTTCTACATCAACAGTATCAAGAAGCAAGTTATTCAATCTTGTTCTACCTCCAGAAAGTTCAATATCAAAAAACAAATCATTTGAGTCAACTTTATACTCGGAAGGAAGGTTTACAGGAACAGCTTCAAGTACAAAAACCTCTCTTGCATTTGGATTTCCTGCAACAACCTGAACCTCAAGAAGTATTGCCAAAATGAAACAAAGTATAAAAAGAGACCATTCGTTCGAGTCTTTTGGAAGCCATTTAGGTTTATTTATTTTCATATTGTGTTTTTTATAAACCTGATCAACTCTTCTTCAACCCTTTCAAAACTGAGATTCTGTTTTAATTGTCCCCCCTCCGAAATTGAAACCGATTGATTTTCTTCAGAAACGACAATTGCTAAAGCTCCAGTTCCTCCAGTTGAACTCTGTGCTGCCCTATGTCGTGTTCCATAGCCTTTATACTCTTCTCCTCCAGGAGGTAAAGGAATAATAACCTGAGCCCTTCTAACCCTTCCTGACCTAATAATGACTGCTCCATCATGTAAAGGGCTTTGAGTTTGAAAAATTGATTTAAGAAGACCTATAGTTACTTTTGAGTCAAGTTCAACTCCACCTAACTCTCCCAAAATATTCTCAAGCCTATCACTACCTTCAAAAATCAATAAAGCACCGAGTCTACTTCTTTTGAACTCTCTTAATGAACCCATCACTGTGGAAACCAGAATTCCAGCATCTTCATTGCTGTTCAAGACAGAACCTTTAAACCAACCCTTCACTGATATTCCCTCTAAACTTCTTCTTATCTCGGTTTGAAAAAGAACGACAAAAAGAATTGGCAAAAGAACTCCTGCTCTTTCAATTATCCATGAAACAGCTAAAAAGCCTAAAGCTTCTAGCAATTCAGCTAAAAGAACAACAGCGATAATAGACCAAGCAATCCTTAAGAACTTCCTGCTTCTCAAAGGTCTTAAAACGGTATAAAAAAGAACCGTGACAAACAATGTCTCAATAACAGTTTTAAAAGACATGTTATAAAGTTTACATCAAATGCTTAACGTTTAGAGAATTGAGGAGCTTTTCTAGCTTTCTTTAAACCGTATTTCTTTCTTTCTTTGGATCTAGAGTCCCTTGTTAAACACCCTGAGTCTCTCAAAGAAGTTCTTAAACTTGGATCAACCTCACACAAAACCCTAGCAATAGCTAATTTTGATGCACCAGATTGACCTCTTTGACCTCCCCCTTTTACGGTAATTGAAATTGCCAATTCACCTTCAGAATACTTCTCCTCGGCAATCTTCAAAGGCATTAATGCTTCTTCCTGTAATTCTTTTCTTGTGAAATATTTTTCAAAAGGTTTACCGTTAACTCTCAAACCCTCTCTTCCAACACCATCTCTTAAAACAGCTACAGCTATTGAGCTTTTTCTTCTACCAACAGCCGAATAAACTCTACTCATAACTAGTTCACCTCCTGAGGATTCTGGGCTTCATGAGGATGTTTTTCCCCAGCATAAACTTTCAATCTTGCAAGCCTTTCTTTCCTGTTTACAGATTTAGGCAACATTCCATTAACAGCATTCCTTATTAAGTCTTGAGGTTTTCTCGCTCTTAATGATGAAACCGTCTCAAATTTTAAGCCTCCTGGAGTCCCAGAATGTCTGTAATAAAGTTTATCTTCTTCTTTGTTTCCAGAAAGAATAACTTTATCAGCATTTAACACAACAACAAAAGACCCGTTATCGATATGTGGAGATTTATCTATTTTTTCGGAACCAATCAATAATGAAGATATTTTTGTAGCAACCCTGCCTAAAATCTTGTTTTCCACATTGAAAACAAACCAATTTCTCTCTTCTGGAGTTTTCATATGTGATGTCTTTGTGCCCTTATTTATCATCTTTCACTCCTTTCTCTTCCTCTTCTTTAGGAATACTTGTCTCATTCTCTATAGGATCAATCCAAAAAACAGAAGCCATCTGAGAAGAGTCACCAAGTCTTTTCTTAGTCTTAACAATTCTTAAAAAACCTGTAGACCTATTTGAGTTAGAAACAATTGAAAACAATTTCCTTGAAGCCTGTTCCCCAACCTTTCCAGCAGGCAGTTTTTTCATTATGTACCTTATATTATTTTTATCATTTGATTTTTTTGCTTTTGAAGCAATCGAATCAACATAAGAGTTAATTACTTTCGCCTTAGCAAGAGTCGTTTCGATCTTCTCTTCAATAATCAAAGAGGCAGCAAGGTTTTTTAAAAATAAATTTCTCGCACCTTTTGACCTGTGTTTTCCAGATCCTAATTTTCTTTTATGTAATAAATGTCTCATCTTTAATCTTCTCTCAAACTCAAACCGGCTCTAGCCATTTTATCCTGAACTTCAATCTGTGCAACTTCACCGACTCTGCTCAAAGACTTTAATTCTTTCCTTCTTAATGCACACAATTCCTCGATTGTGTTTATCCCATTGTTTCTAAGAGCATTTTCTGTCCTTGGTCGTAAACCAAGTTCAGATAAAGGCCTAAATGTTTTAACCTCATCTTCATCTTTCTTTGAAAACAAATCGAAATCAACATGCCAATCATCAAAAGATATTCTTTCAAAATGTGCTTTTAGCATTGATGTTGCCTCTTTGAAAACATCCTCTGATTTGTATCCATCTTTTACAGAGATAGAAAGTCTTAAACGCTGATAAGACCCGTCTTCACCGACTCTCTCTTGGACAGTTTCTGGGAATACATTGATGACAGGGCTGTGAGAACAATCAATCCTAATAACTCCAGCTGGAAAGCTTGACCTTGACTTCCACTCTTTATTAATGTCAGAAGGCCTTAATTGTGTAGCTGGAATAAATCCACGATTTTTTTTCATTCCGATTTTCAAAGTTATCTCCGTATCTTCTTCCAAATGGAACAAAACTTCATCGGGGTTAACGATGGTGAAACCAGGATGAGCACCAATCATTCCTGTAGTAACAGGCCCAGCTTTACTTGCTTTCAACTCAACAGTAGCCATTTCAGTTTCATCATCAAGAACAAAACTTGCAGCCCTTATGTTTTGTGTTATTTCAATAACTGCCTCTCTAACCCCCGGAAGGTTTTGATATTCATGATACACATGAAAAGGCTTCTTGCCATGCTGACAATCCTTAAAATAAACAAAAGTTGCAGAAGTTCCAGAAACACTAGACATCAAGACTCTTCGATATGCAGTTCCAATAGTTTCTCCCCAACCTCTAACCAATGGCCATAATTCAACTACGGCAGAAGAAGCGTCCTCGCTTTCTTCAACTAAATTAATTTTTATCTGTTCAAATTCAATCATTTTATTATTTCCTCTTTATACTACGGTCTCTAGTGCCATTATGCGGCCTAGGAGTTACATCTTTTATTGAAGTCACCTCAATAGGAGAACCTTGAAATGACCTTATCACTGGCTCTCGTCCCAATCCAGGACCTTTACTCATTATTGATAGTTTTTTCATTTGAAATTGGTTCAGAGCTAACTCAATCAGTTTCTCTGCAGCTTGCTGTGCAGAGAAAGCAGTAGCCTTCCTTGCTCCCTTATATCCAATATGTCCGCCAGAAGACCAAGAAAGAACATTGCCATTCTCGTCAGAAAGAGTAATCACTGTATTGTTGTAAGTTGAAGTGACAAAAAGCCTACCTACAGGAACATGTAATTTCTTTTTCTTTTTTGCTTTTGACTTAATGTTTTTTCCTTTAGCCATTATTTTCTCCTTATAGCACTTCTTCTAGACCCTTTATGAGATCTAGCATTTTTTTGAGTCTTTTGACCTCGACAAGGCAAACCTTTTATCCTTCTATTTCCCCTGTAACACTTGATATCAATAAGCCTTTGAACATCTTTTTGCAACTTTTCTCTCAACTCTGCACCTATCAAACAATCTTCATCAATGATGCCTCTAATTCGAGTTAAAGCAGAATCATCTAAATCTTTAATCCTTGTTTCGATAGAAATTTTTGCTTTTTCTAAAATATTTTTTGCTGTAGTTGGCCCTATTCCATAAATCGAAGTCAAACCTATCCAAGCAACTTTGTTGTCCGGAATTTCAAAACCTGCTATTCTTGCCATAAATACT